>JAWWOM010000231.1:0-23830 GCA_033851655.1 Frankiales bacterium | reverse complement strand
GCGAGCAGCCGGCCGGTGTTGACACCGAGGAAACGCAACGGCTCCGGCTCCCACCGGCGGGACCGGTGCCCCACCCAGGGCAGCCTGGTCAGGTCCGTGTCCCGGCCGAGGACGAGGTCGGCCAGGGTCCGCCCCGCGAGGTTGGTGGTGCTCACCCCGTCCCCCACGTAACCCCCCGCCGCGCCGAGGCCGGATCGCGGGTCGTAGCCGACCGAGCTGAACCAGTCCCTCGGGGCGGCCAGCGGACCGCCCCAGCGGTGGGTGACCGGCACGTCGGCGAGGGCCGGGAACAGCTCGACCAGCGAACGCTCGAGCTCGGCGAAGACGGCCGTCTCGCGGTCGAAGGAGGGCTCGATCCGGGAGCGGAAGTGGTACGGGGCCCCGCGGCCACCGAAGGCGATCCGGTTGTCGGCCGTGCGCTGGGCGTAGATCAGCAGGTGCCGGCCATCGGTCACCGTCTCGCGGTCCCGCCAGCCGACGGAGTCCCAGAACTCCTGCGGCAGCGGCTCTGTCGCGATCATCAGCGAGTAGACCGGCAGCACCGTGCGGCGCTGTCCGGGCATCGTCGCTGTCCACGCCTCGGTGGCCCGGATCACGTGCCGGGCGTGCAGGATGCCCTCGGACAGATGCACCCGGCGGGGGCCGTACGACGTCACCCGGCTGCGCTCGTAGAGCCCGACTCCGCTGCGGGCCAGCACGTCGGCGAGTCCCCTGGCCAGCATCGCCGGCTGGATCGCCGCGCAGTGCGGAGTCCATGCGGCACCCAGAACGCCTGCGGCGTCGAGCTTTTCGCGCGCAGCCGCCTCGTCGAGCCATTGGTAGTCGCCGACGCCCCACTCCTTCTCGTCCTGGACCTGGGCCAGCAGCCTGGCCAGCTGCGACGAGGTACGGGCCAGGCTGAGTGTGCCGCCTTTGGCGTAGTGGCAGTCGATCTGCTCCGCTGCCGCGACCCGGCCGATCTCGTCGACGGTGTCGTTCATCGCCTGTTGCTGGGCCACGGCGCCGGCGCGCCCGCCGACAGCAGCCACACTCTTGTGGGACGCCGAGAACAGAGCCGAGGCCCAGCCGCCGTTGCGCCCGGACGCGCCGAAGCCGCAGATCTCCGCCTCCAGCACCGCGATGGACAACGACGGGTCGGCGCGGGAGAGGTAGTAGGCGGTCCACAAACCGGTGAAGCCGCCGCCGATCACGGCGACGTCGACCTCACTGCTTCCCTCGTACGACGGCCGTGGCTCGAGTGATCCCGGCGCCGTGTCGAGCCACATTGACGTCGCGCGATAGCGGTCGGCCAGATCGGTCATGCGTTGCCGGGGAAGTTGAGGTCGTGACCGACCTTGGGCGCTCCCCAGCGGCTGGTGACCACGCGTCCACGGGTGTAGAAACGCACGCCGTCGGTGCCGTAGACGTGGGTGTCGCCGAACAGCGAGTCCTTCCAGCCACCGAACGGATAGGCGGCGACGGGGACCGGGATGGACACGTTGACCCCGACCATGCCGACCTCGACCTCGCTGGCGTAGCGCCGGGCAGCCGCGCCGTCGGCGGTGAAGACGGCGGTGCCGTTGCCGTAGGGGCCGGAGTTGACCAGCTCGAGTGCCTCGTCGAGGGTCCCGACGCGGACCACCGAGAGCACCGGCCCGAACACCTCGTCGTCGTAGACCGCCATGCCGGCCTTGACCTGGTCGACCAGGCACGGGCCGAGCCAGTTGCCGTCCGGGAAGGTGTCGACGCCGACACCGCGGCCGTCGAGCACCACGTCGGCACCGTCGGCCATCGCGGAGTCGAGGTAGGACGCGACCCGGTCCCTGTGCTCGCGGGTGATCAACGGGCCCATGTCCGAGCCGGCCGCCGTGCCCGGCCCGACGGTGAGACCGGTTGCGCGGGAGCGGATCCGCTCGACCAGGTCGTCACCGACAGCTCCGACGGCGACCACCACCGACACCGCCATGCAGCGTTGGCCGGCGGAGCCGAAACCGGCACTCACCGCCGCGTCGGCTGCGGCGTCCAGGTCGGCGTCCGGCAGCACCACCATGTGGTTCTTGGCGCCGCCGAGCGCCTGCACGCGCTTGCCGTGCGCCGCGGCCGTCTGATAGACGTGCCGGGCGATCGGCGTCGACCCGACGAAGCTGACCGCCCGCACGTCGGGATGGGTCAGCAACGCGTCGACGGCCTCGCGATCGCCTTGCAGTACGGAGAAGACGCCCGCCGGCAGGCCGGCGCGGGACCACAGGTCGGCAAGGAACAAGGCCGCGGACGGGTCCTTCTCGCTCGGCTTGAGCACGAACGTGTTGCCGCAGGCGATCGCCAGCGGGTGCATCCACAACGGGACCATCACCGGGAAGTTGAACGGAGTGACGCCAGCGACGACGCCGAGCGGGGCCCGTACCGAGTGGGTGTCGATGCCGGTGGACACCCCCTCGGAGTAGTCGCCCTTGAGCAGCTGACCGAGGCCACAGGCCAGCTCGACCACCTCGAGCCCGCGGTCGAGCTCACCGCGGGCATCGTCGAGGGTCTTGCCGTGCTCGCGGGTGACGATCGCAGCCATCGCGTCCCGGTTGGCGGCGAGCAGCTCCCGGAACGCGAACAGCACCGACGTCCGCTTGGCGAGCGAGACCTTGCCCCAGCCGGCGAACGCGGCCTTGGCGCCCGCCACCACGGTGTCGACGTCCGCAGCCGAGGCCAGCGCGACCTCGGCGTGGGCCTGCCCGGTGGCCGGGTTGGTCAGGGTGAGCCGGCGCTGGGACGTCCCGGCCCAGGGCACGCCCGACGCCCAATGGGCGATGAGGTTCATGACGCGCCCGCGGCGACGGCGTCGATCGACTTGAGCAGGGTGTCCAGTCCCTCGTCCGCCTCGTCCATGGTCAGCGACAGCGGCGGGGCGATCCGCAGCACGTTGCCGTACAGGCCGCCCTTGCCGATGAGCAGGCCCTGCGCCTTGGTCTGCTCCATCACCGCGCCGGCCGCCCGGGGATCGGGGGTCTTGGTCCCGGGCTCGACCAGGTCGATGCCGATCATCAGGCCCTTGCCGCGGACGTCGCCGACCATCGGATAGGCCGACGGCAGCTCGCGCAGGCCGGCCATCAGCTGCTGGCCCCGGACGAGGGCGTTGGCCTGCAGGTCGTGGTCGAGCAGGTACTGCAGGTTGGCCAGCGCGCCGGCGGTCACCAGCGGGTTGCCACCGAAGGTCGAGATCGACGCCGCCGGCAGAGAGTCCATGATCTCGGCCCGTGCCACCACGCCGCCGATGGACAGGCCGTTGCCGATGCCCTTGGCGAACGTGATCATGTCCGGCACGACGCCGTGGGCCTCGATCCCCCAGAAGTGCTCGCCGGTACGGCCCCAGCCGGTCTGCACCTCGTCGGCGATGAACAGGATGCCGTACTCGTCGCAGACCGCCTTGAGGCCGCCGTAGAACCCGTCGGGGGGCATCGTGAAGCCGCCGACGCCCTGGATCGGCTCGGCGATGAGGCAGGCGACGTCGCCGGAGGTCATCGTCTCGATGACCTGGCGCAGGTCGGCGGCGCAGGCGGAGATGAACTCGCCGTCGGACAGGTGCGCGTACGGGCTGCGGTAGCGGTCGCCGTTCTGCACGTAGTGCACCTGGAACGGCGAATAGCTGGTCGGCGAGTAGGACCGGTTGCCGGTGACCGCCATCGCCCCGAAGCCGCGGCCGTGATAGCTGTTGCGCATCGCCAGCACCTGGTTGCTCCTGCGGAAGGCGGTGGCCAGCAGCAGGGCGGTCTCGGTCCCGTCGGTGCCGCTGGTCCCGAAGAACACCTTGGCGTCGGGGACCGGCGAGAGCTCGGCGATCCGCTCCGCCAGCTCGATCTGCCCCTCGATCAGGTAGAGCGTCGAGGTGTGCAGCATCCGGCCGGCCTGCTCCCGGATCGCGGCCACCACCTCGGGGGTGTTGTAGCCGGTCATCGTGGTCAGGATGCCGCCGAAGAAGTCGAGGTAGGTCCTGCCCTCCGCGTCGGTCACCCGCCGCCCGGAGCCGTCGACGAGGGCGATCGGGTCGGCGTAGTACAGCGCGACCCAGCTCGGCAGCACCGCCTTGTGCCGGCGCAACAGGTCGGCATGGGACAGGGACGGCTGGGACAGGGGCGCCGCTGAGGCGTCGGGACTGGACATGGCCTGAGTCTCCGCCTTGGAAGGCGTCGACTCAAGCGGTTCCGGCGTTGTTTTCCGTAGCGTTACATGCCTCGGGCCACGAAATCCGTCGTCAACTAGGACGCAGAACCGCGCATGACCTCGAGCATCGCCAGCGCCAGCGCCCCGCCGGGGCGGCCCAGGGCAGCCGCGTAGTGGTTCATGATCTCCAGCTCACGACCGTGCTCCACCCGGCCGCCCCCGATCGCCATCCGCGCCTTCTGGTTGCGCCGGCTGACCTCGAGCCGGCTCTGCACGAGGGCGATGATCTCGTCGTCGAGGGCGTCGATCCGGGCTCGGCCCTCGGCGATGACCTCGGCGGCCTGCTCCTCGGTCAGCTCGACCGGCGCGTCTACGTCGTTGGTGCTCACGGTGGGTCCTTTCGGGATGGTGCTGCAGCGCGGGCTGCAGTGCCGGGACGGAGTGGTCCGTCCCGAGCCGTGGCACCGGGCAAAAAGAAACCCCGGGCGTCAGGCCCGGGGCATTTGGTCGCGTGATCAGCGCGTCAGGTGGCCACCGGGATGCGGTAGCCATAAAAGAACTGCGTCGCGTTGGTCACGACGACGACGATAGGCGCAACCGGCGTACCGCGCCAGCCCCTTGGCCGAACCCCCCAGATCCTGAGACGCCCCGGCCACCCCCCGACCCCCGCCAGGTGGCGCGACTTGTGGCGTGTTGTACGGCGTGTCCCGCAACTTGCCGAGCGACCCGGTGGACCCCGAACCGCCGCATTTCGGCTCCTCAGCCGGCCCGACCGACGGCGTACGAGGTCCAGATCGTCTGGTAGCGGACGTGGTCCCCGGTCTTGGGCGCGACCAGGATCTGGTTGTTGCCGGCGTAGATGCCGACGTGGTCCACGCCGCCGCCGCCGAGCCGGAAGAAGATCAGGTCGCCGATCTGCTTGTCACCGGCGCCGATGTGGCGCACGGCCGCGTACTGCTCGGCCGACGTCCGGGGCAGCGAGATGCCGAGCCTGCCGAAGACGTACCGGGTGAGGCCGGAGCAGTCGAACGAGGCGGGGCCGGTCGCTCCGTACACGTACGGGGCCCCGAGGTGCCTGACGCCCTCGGCCAGGATGCGCTCCCCGAGCGGCGCGACCACGGCCTCGCGTACCGTCACGACGATCCGGGTGCCGCTGGGCCCGTACGAGGTGCTTCCGGCGAACCGCCAGTAGTAGCGCGTCGTCCCGGCCGGCTGGACCGTCGCCGTCGCCGCGCCTTCGCTGTCGGTGGAGACCGTGGTGACCAGCACCCTGCCGGTCGGCGCGATCCGGAACAGGTCGATCCTGGCGCCGGGCACGGCATGGCTCCCGGCGTGGACAGACGCGGCGAGCGCGATCGGCTGGCCGGCAGGGACCGAGCCGGAGACGGCCTGGGTGACCGTTGCGGCAACGGTCGAGGCTGAGGCGGCGCTGGTGCCGAGGCCGGCGAAGCCGGTGGCCAGCGCTGTGGCGAGGGTGAGTGCGCGCAGGAGCAGCCTGGTGGCAGGCACGGGCGAGGTCCTTCCGTCGGCGCCTGCGGGGTGAGCTGTCGGGTTCGGGCGGAAAGGTTGCCCGGCCACGCGGACGTGGCTTCACCCCGAGGACCTGCTGGCGGCAGGCCCGGTGGGTCGGAGACCGGTGGGTCCCCCGCTGCCGTCCCGTGGCAGAGATCGTCGGGACACAGCGGGCCGCGGGACGGCACTCGGCGTTTCAGCTCGCTGTGCGTTCGCCGAGGTCGGTCGGCTCACCCGCCCTGTATCGGCAGTACGCCGCAAAGATTCAACCCGGCAGCCGCAGCTTGCCGATCCTCAGGAGTCGAAGCCGACGCCGATCTTGTCCAGCGCCGACAGCCAGAGACCGCGCCTGCCGGTGTCGTCCGCCCTGGCAAGCGCGTACCGGGTCAGCGCGATCGCCCCCCACCGCAGCGGTTCCGGCGGGAACGGGAACGGGGCGCGACGTACCAACCGCAGCTTGAGCAGGTCGCTGTCCGGCGCCTGCAGCAGGTCTGCGAGCACCTGGCCGGCGAAACGGCTCGCGCCGACGCCCAGCCCGGTGTAGCCGAGCGCATAGACCAGCCGGCCGTCGTGCCTGCTGCCGAAGGTCACCGTGAACCGCGAGGTGGTCGCGATCGCGCCGCCCCAGCGGTACGGGAACCGGAGGCCGGCGAGTGCGGGGAACATCGCGGCGAAGTTGCGCGCGAGCACCTCGTGCGTCGCCGCATCCTGGTCGTGCTCGGGGCCGATCGGGCCGCGCCAACGGTAGACCGCGTCGTAGCCGCCCCACAGGATCCGGTCGTCCGGGGTGAGCCGGAAGTAGTGGAACCGGTTGCCGGAGTCCGACACACCCTCGCGGCCGGCCCAGCCGATCGCCTCGCGTTGCCGGGACGTCAACGCGTCGGAGACCAGGACGTAGTCGTAGACCGGCACGTAGCGGTGCCCGGCCGAGGGCAGCAGCCCCGCCGTGTGCGCGTTGGTGGCGAGCACGACCCTGCGCGCGGTGACAGAACCCCTGCCGGTACGGGCCACCAGGCCGTGCGTGGCGGAGCCGGTCTCGTCGACCGCGGTCACGGCACTGTGCTCGTACACCCGCACTCCACGATCGCGGGCGGTCCGTGCCAGCTCGCGGACCAGCTTGGCCGGGTCGAGCATGCCGCCCGCGCCGGGGCGTCTCACCGCGCCGAGGATCAACGGGGAGTGCAGCAGCTCCTGGGCCTCACCCGCATCGAGCAGCTCGGCCTCGTGTCCGTGCGCCCGGTGCACCTCGGCCCACTCCGCGAGGCCCTCGACCTCGTGCCGGCGGGTTGCCACCTCGAGCATCGGCACCTGCTCGAAATCGCAGTCGACCCCGTACTCGGCGAAGAACTTCTGCATCCCGCCGAAGTTGTCAGTGGCCAGCCGCTCCAAGGTGTCGATCTCGTCGGGAAAATGCTTGAGGCCGTTGAGAAGTCCGTGCGTCAGCGAGGTGTCCAGAAAGCCACCGTTACGCCCTGACGCGGCATAGCCGACGGTGTCCGCCTCGCAGACCACGATGTCCAGACCGGGGTCCTTGTCGAGCAGCGCGTGGGCGGTCCAGAGCCCGGTGTAGCCACCCCCCACGACGACCACGTCAGCGCGCAGGTCCTCGATCACCGCCGGGCCGGGCTCGTACGGGGACCGCTGCTGCCAGAACGACGGGCCGCGGGAGGACTCCTGCGCGATCATCACCCCATGCTCGCGTCGGCAGGCCGTTACGGCAAGGCAGCCACACGAGGGCAACGGTCTGGGCTAGCGTCGGGGCGGGTCAGGCGTCGGGTCTGTCCCAGCTCAAGCGCAACGCTGCGCCCCAACGAGTGGAGAACCCTCGTGCGAATCCGCATAACTCCGGCCGCTGTCGTCGGAACCACAGCCCTCGTACTCGCGCTCTCTGGTACGGCTGTCGCCGCCTCCGGCGGGACCTTCAGGCTCGGCCACATCAACAAGACCACGTCGAACACCGTCATCAACAACAGCAAGGGAACGGCCCTCGTCCTGGCCGCCAAGAAGGGCATTGCGCCCTTCGGCGTCAACGGCAACAAGGTCAAGGTGCCCTCCCTCAACTCCGACTTCCTCGACGGCCTGGACTCGACGGCCCTGCAGCGCCGGGTGACCGGCCAGTGCGGAGCGACCGGCATCACGGCGATCTCCGCGACCGGCTCGGTGACCTGCGCGACCGCGCACCACCTGTACTTCACCAGCGGCACCGCATCGTTCACCGTGCCTGCGGGCGTCACCCAGGTCGAGGTCATGGCCCGCGGCGGCGGAGGCTCCGGCGGCAACAGCGGTACGACGGTCAACCTCGGCCGCGGCGGCGGCGGCGGCCAGGGTGGTGTCTCCACGACGCTGGTCGCGGTCACGGCCGGCCAGCTCTACACGGTCAGCGTGGGTGCCGGCGGCGTCGCTCCGACCGCCTCGGCGGCTGACGGCACGGTCGGTGGCAAGAGCACGGTGATCCTGAACCCGTCTGCGGACGCGACCAAGTTCGTCGCGGTCGCCAACGGCGGCGGTGCAGGCGCCGGCGCGGTGCTCTGCAGCGCCACCGCCGGTGCGAACAACGGTGACGGCGGCACGGCTCCCGGTCCGACAGGCGCCGGCGCGCTCGGCCTCACCGGCCAGACCGGTGCTGCCGGTACGCCGGCCGGCGTCACGACGTCGACGACCGTCTGCGCGAGCGGCGGCATCGGTGGCGGGGCCGGCTACGCCGGTGCCGGCGGCGACGGGGGCACCCCGAGCACCACTGCCCCGGTTGCGGCCAAGGCCGGCGCTGCCGGTCTGGTCGAGGTCACCCTGATCGACTGAGCCACCCTGATCGACTGAGCCACCCTGATCGACTGAGCACCGAGACAGCCGGAGTGGGCGATCAGCGGCGCGAGCCGCCGGTCGCCCACTGCTGTCAGGCCAGGTCGACCAGGTCGACCACGAAGATCAGCGTCTCGTTCGCCTTGATGGCGGCACCGGCTCCCCGGGCCCCGTACCCCAGGTGCGGCGGGATCTCGAGCCGGCGGCGGCCACCGATCTTCATGCCGACGACGCCCTGGTCCCAGCCCTGGATGACCCGGCCGGCGCCGAGCGGAAAGGGGAACGTCTCGTTGCGGTTCCAGGAGGCGTCGAACTCCTCGCCGCTGGACCACGCCACGCCCACGTAGTGCACGATCGCGGTGTCACCGGCCTTGGCCTCCCGACCGTCGCCCTCGGCGAGGTCGACGATCCTGAGCTCGGTCGGCGGCTCACCCTCGGGAAAGTCGATCTCGGGCTTGTCGAGCGCCATCGGTGCCTCCACTGCGATTCGGTACGGTCGCGTCGACCCTACCGGGCGATCATCGTCCGCCGAGCAGCGTGGGCGGGATCTGGCCGCCGCCGGCCCGGCGGAAGGCCGTGCCGCTGAGGATCTCCAGCACCACCCGGTTGGCCAGCATGGCGGTCACGTCGGCGTGATCGTAGGGCGGGGACACCTCGACCACGTCGGCCCCCGCGAGTGGCAGCTCGATCGCGCAGCGGCGTACGGCGTCCAGCAGCTGGCGTCCGGTCAGCCCACCCGGCTCCGGCGTGCCGGTCCCGGGCGCCATGCCCGGGTCCACGACGTCGACATCGACGGACAGGAACACGGCGTCGCAGCCGTCGGTCGCGATCTCGAACGCTTCGTCCAGGCACGCGTCGAGTCCACGGCGGACCACCTCGGTCATCTCGTACGAGCGCATCTGCTGGCCGGCCATCCAGTCCAGCGTCTCCGGCGGCGGCCAGTAGCCACGGAGCCCGATCTGCAGGAACCGGTCACCGCGGCAGGCACCGGACTCGAGCAGCCGGCGCATCGGCTGGCCGTGGCCGAGCAGCGAGCCGAACTCGAGGTTGCCGGTGTCCGCGTGCGCGTCGAAGTGCACGACCGCCACGTTGCCGAAGCCGTGGTGCCGCGCGACCCCGGTGACGTCGGGCAGCGCGATCGAGTGGTCGCCGCCGAGCACCATCGGGAACGCGCCGGCGCCGGCGACCGCGGTCACCGCGGCTTCGAGGTTGCCCAGCGCGACCTCGATGTGGCCGGGCGGCATCTCGACGTCTCCACCGTCATAGACCCGCAGGTCCTTGAGGCCGTCGACCCGCAGGGCCAGCGAGGGCCGCGAGCCGTCATGCCCGGAGTAGTCGGTGGCCCGGATCGCCTGCGGACCGAACCGCGCGCCTGCCCGGAACGACGTGCCGCCGTCGAACGGGGCTCCGATGATGACGACGTCGGCGTCCGCGTAGGACGACGGCTCACCGAGGTCGCAACGGTCGACGCCGAGGAAGGTGATGTCCGGGCCGAACTGGGCCCCGTACCGCGTCATCCGCTGTTCCTCGTCACGGCACCCACTGTGGCACGGCGGCGATCAGGCACCGATCGGCTAGGCGTGCTTCCTGGAGGCGCGCCCGCGACCGAGCTGGCCGATGGCGGTGAAGACCAGGGCGAGGAAGAAGGTCAGGGAGCCGATCACGTTGATCTGCGGTGGAACGCCACGCTGATGTGCTCCGTAGACGAACATCGGGAACGTCACCACCGACCCGGCGTTGAAGTCCGTGATGATGAAGTCGTCGAAGGACAGGGCGAAGGCGAGCAGGGCCGCAGCGACGATGCCGGGCATGACCAGCGGAAGGGTGACCCGGCGCAGGGTCTGCAGGGGTGTCGCGTAGAGATCCATCGCCGCCTGCTCGAGCCGCGGGTCAAGACCCTGCAGCCGCGCCTTGACGGTCACCACGACAAAGCTGATGTCGAACATGATGTGGGCGATCGCGATGGTCCAGAACCCCAGCGGCAACGGGCTCGCCTGGTTGACGAACAAGGTGAGCAGCGAGGAGCCCATCACCACCTCGGGCGTGGCCATCGGCAGGAAGATCAGCAGGTTGGTCGCCGTACGGCCGAGGAAGCGGTGCCGGACCAGGGCGAACGCGATCATCGTGCCCAGCAGGGTCGCCCCGACCGTGGCGATGGCACCCAGCTGCAGGGAGATCTTGAGCGACTGGCACATGCCGGGCACCGCGCACGGGTGACGCCAGTAGGTCCAGGTGAACCCTGTCCACCGCTCGTTGAACCTGCTCGACGTGTTGTTGAACGAGAACAGCAGGACGTAGGCGACCGGCAGGAACAGGAACAGCAATGCCAAGGCGGCGTAGGCCTGGGTGATGTGGTTGCGCACCCACCGCAGCGCCCGGCTGCCGGCCGACCGGCCTCTGGGCACCGGCGCGGAGGTACGAGGTGCCGACGTCGTCGAGGGCGCAGCGGTGGCCGCCATCAGACGATCTCCTCGGTGCCGGCACGCCGGGTGTAGATGATGACCAGCACGATGATGGCCGCCATCAGCAACACCGACAGGGCCGACGCCGCGGGGTAGTCGGTCTGGACGAGGAACCGCTTCTCGATCACGTTGCCGATCATCTGGTGCAGCGGGTCCCCGAGGAACTCGACGTTGACGAAGTCACCGGCGGCGGGGATGAACGTGAGCAGCGTCCCGGCAACGACGCCCGGGAGCGACAGCGGAAAGGTCACCTTGCGGAAGGCGGTCGCCGGGCCGGCGTACAGGTCGGCGGCCGCGGAGATCAGCCGGACGTCGATCTTCTCGAGGCTGGCGTAGAGCGGCAGCGTCATGAACGGCAGGAAGTTGTAGGTCAGTCCGCAGACCACGGCGAACGGCGTGTTGATCAGCCGGCCGCCGCTGCTGAGGATGTGCAACGTCCGGAGCCCGTCGGCAATGTAGCCGTCATCGGCCAGGATGCTCTGCCAGGCAAGGGTTCTCACCAGGAAGCTGACGAAGAACGGGGCGACGACGAGCACAAGCAGGAGGTTCTTGAACCGCCCCGACTTGAACGCGATCACGTAGGCCAGCGGGTAGGCGATCGCCAGCGCGGCGACCGTCGCCATCCCCGCGTACTCGAAGGAGCGGATGAACTGCTGGTGGTAGTCGGAGAAGACCTGGACGTAGGTGTGCCAGTGCCAGGTCAGCGCGTAGCCGTCGTAGATGTTGCCGGTCTGCAGCGAGTTGGAGGCCAGGAACAGCATCGGCAGCACGAAGAAAAGTGCCAGAAAGCCCAGGCCCGGCAGCAGCAGCAGGTACGGGGTGTTGCGCCGGCGGCGGCGGTTGCGTCCGGCCAGGTCCGCCGTGCCGGCAGTCATGAGCCGGCCGCTGCGGACGCGACCTCGAGCACATCCTCTTGCAGGCCGGCGTTCAGGTCGCCGGTCGCCTCGAGCCCGAAGGTGTGGGCCGGGTTCCAGCTCAGGACGACTGACGCGCCGGGGCGGAGCCGTCCGTCGTGCTCGAGGTTGGGTGCGTAGACCATGAGCTCCTGGCCCCACGCCGTCCGGACGAGGTACTGCGTGCTGACCCCGGTGAAGCTGCTGTCGGTGATCACCCCGCTGACCTCGTTGCGCTCCGCACCGCCGGCCTCCACGGCGTCGTCACCGTGCCGCAGCCGGATCTTCTCCGGCCGGATGCCCACGTAGAGCCGGTCGCTGCCGGTCCCCCGCCGCTGGGCCGGCATGGTGAGCCGGTTGCCGGCCACGTCGAGCAGCAGGTCGTCACCGGACTGCCCGGTGACCGATGCCGTGAGCAGGTTGGACTGGCCGAGGAAGTTGGCCACGAAGACGGTGCACGGGTTCTCGTACAGATCCTCGGGTGCACCGAGCTGCTCGACCTTGCCGCCGTTCATGACCGCGATGGTGTCGGCCATGGTCATGGCCTCTTCCTGGTCGTGTGTCACATGCACGAACGTGATGCCGACCTCGGTCTGGATCCGCTTGAGCTCGAGCTGCATCTGCCGGCGCAGCTTGAGGTCCAGCGCACCGAGTGGCTCGTCGAGGAGCAGCACCTGCGGCCGGTTGATCAGGGCCCTGGCCAACGCCACCCGCTGCTGCTGGCCGCCGGAGAGCTGGGCCGGCTTGCGGCCTCCGTAACCCGCCAGCTCGACCAGCTCGAGCATCTCGGTGACCTGCTTGTCGACGCCCCGGATGCCGCGACGGCGCAACCCGAAGGCGACGTTGTCGAACACGTCGAGGTGCGGGAACAGCGCATAGTTCTGGAAAACCGTGTTGACCGGCCGCTTGTACGGCTTGCGGTACGTGACGTCCTCGTCGCCAAGATAGATGGCACCGGCGGTCGGGTCCTCGAGGCCCGCGACCATCCGCAGCGTCGTCGTCTTGCCACAGCCGGAGGGGCCGAGCAGGGCGAAGAACGAGCCGGCGGGAACGGTCAACGAGATGTCGTCGACCGCCGTCGCCGGACCGAATCGCTTGGTCAGGTCGACGATCCGCAGGTCGTGGGAGGCCGGGTCGGATCCTGCGGCCAGGTCAATGGACTCAGGCATCTATCAAGCCCCCTCAGGCACCGGTGACCTTGGTGAACATGGTGTTGTAGCTGGTTTCCTGCGCCGTCGTGAGCGCCTTGAAGATGTGTGTCTTGGCGAGCACGGCAGCCGACGGGAAGATCAGCGGGTTGCTGGCCGCCGGCTTGTCCAGCTTGACCATCGCCTCTTGCGCGCCCTTGACCGGGCAGATGTAGTTGACGTAGTCGGCCACCGCTGCTGCTACCTCCGGCTGGTAGTAGTAGTTCATCAGCTGCTCGGCGTTGGCCCGGTGCTGCGCCTTCTGCGGGATCATCATGTTGTCGGCCCAGAGCATGGAACCGGTGTCCGGCGTGACGAACTGGATGCTCTTGTTGTCCGACTGCAGCTGGATGACGTCACCGGACCAGGCGATGCAGGCCGCCACGGTGCCCTTGCCGAGCAGGGGTGCGTAGTCGTTGCCGGTGAACTGCCGGATCTGCCCGTCGCTCACGGCCTTCTGCAGCTTGTCGATGCCTGCGCCGAAGTCGTCGTCGGTGAAGTTGGCCGGGTCCTTGCCCATGGAGAGCAGGATCAGGCCCATGGTGTCACGCATCTCGGTGAGGGCCGTGACCTTGCCCTTGAGCTTCTTGTCGGTGAGCAGCTGGTCGATGGTCTCGACCTTGACCCCACCGGTCGCCTTGCTGTTGTAGGCGATCCCGGTCATCCCCGACTGCCAGGGCAAGGAGTAGTCCCGGGTCGGGTCGAAGCCGGGAGTGGCGAGCGAGGCGATCAGGTTGGCGGCGTTGGGGATCTTGGTCTTGTCGAGCTTCTCCACCCAGCCCAGCCGGATCAGCCGGCCGGCCATCCAGTCGGTGAGCGTGATGATGTCGCGGCCGGTGTCCTGGCCGGAGGACAGCTGCGGCTTGACCTTGCCGAAGAACTCGTCGTTGTCGTTGACGTCCTCGGTGTAAGTCACCTTGATGCCGGTGGCCTTGGTGAAGGCGTCGATCGTCGGGTGACCCTTGCCCTTGGCCGCGATGTCGATGTACAGCGGCCAGTTGGACCAGTTGACCTTCTTGTCCGTCGCCGACTTGTCCGGGTAGGTCGGGACGGCAGCAGCCGTGGTCGCCACCGGTCCCCCGCTGGTGGCGCCGGCGGCCCCCGAGGTCGGCGCCCCCGCCGCACCCGACGTGGCCGGAACCTCGCCGGTGCCGGCGGACTTGGTCCCCTTGGTGCCGCACGCGGCAAGCGCGCCGGCGCCGGCAACGGAGGCGCCGCCGCGGATGAACCCGCGCCTGGACAGCCTCTGGGCCGCCAGCAGCTGCCGGAACATCGGGTCTTCACGGAGGTCGGACAACGGGGGCACTCCTCAACTCGTGACGTACGGGGGCCGGGATCAGGTCCGGTGCTCAACCCCCGATGTAGCTCATGACGTGCTTGACGCGGGTGTAGTCCTCGAATCCGTACAAGGACAGGTCCTTGCCGTAGCCGGAGTGCTTGAAGCCGCCGTGGGGCATCTCGGCGACGATCGGGATGTGGGTGTTGATCCAGACGCAGCCGAAGTCCAGCCGCTTGGCCATCCGCATCGCCCGGCCGTGGTTCTGCGTCCAGACACTGGACGCGAGGCCGTACTCGACGCCGTTGGCCCAGGTCAGTGCCTGCTCCTCGTCGGTGAACCGCTGGACGGTGATGACCGGACCGAAGACCTCCTGCTGGATGATCTCGTCGTCCTGGCGCAGCCCGGCCACAACGGTCGGCGAGTAGAAGTAGCCCCGGTCCCCGACACTGGCACCGCCGGCGACGACCTCGGCGTGGCCGGGCAGCCGCTCGACGAAGCCGGCCACCCGGGAGAGCTGGGCCGGGTTGTTCAGCGGCCCGTAGTCGGCGTCCGGCAGGTCCGGGCCGCCGGTCGTGGTGCCCTTGGCCTGCTCGGCCAGCGCCGCGACGAAGTCGTCGTAGACGCCAGGGCCGGCGAGCACGCGGGTCGCGGCCGTACAGTCCTGCCCGGCGTTGAAGTAACCCGCCATGGCGATGCCCTCGGCCGCCGAGGCGATGTCGGCGTCGTCGAAGACGATCACCGGAGCCTTGCCGCCGAGCTCGAGGTGCACGCGCTTGAGGTCCTGCGCTGCCGCGACCGCGACCTCCTTGCCGGCGCGCACGCTGCCGGTGATCGAGACCATCTGCGGGGTCTTGTGCGCGACCAGGGCGCGCCCGCTGTCACGGTCGCCGCAGATCACGTTCATCACGCCCGGCGGCAGGAACTCGGCCATGATCTCCGCCATCAGCAGGGTCGAGGCCGGCGTCGTGTCCGATGGCTTGAGCACGACCGTGTTGCCGGCGGCGATGGCCGGTGCCCACTTCCAGACCGCCATCATCATCGGGTAGTTCCACGGCGTGACCTGGGCGCAGACGCCGATCGGCTCACGCCGGATGAACGACGTGTGGTCCTTCAGGTACTCCCCGGCGCTGCGGCCGTCGAGCATCCGGGCGGCGCCCGCGAAGAACCGGATCTGGTCGATCGAGGGCGGGATCTCCTCGGAGGCCATCAGCGCGACCGGCTTGCCGGTGTTCTCGCACTCAGCCCGTACGAGGTCGTCCGCGCGGGCCTCGAACGCATCGGCGATCTTGAGCAACGCCAGGCTGCGCTCGCCCGGCGTCGTCTGGGACCAGCCCTCGAACGCCGCGGCGGCGGCCGTGCACGCCCGGTCGACGTCGGCGGCACCGGAGATGGGTGCCGTGGCGAACACCTGTCCGGTGCTGGGGTCGTGCAGCTCGAGCTCGCGGCCGTCGGTTGCATCCGCGAACTCGCCGGCCACGAAGTTCCGCAGCCTCCGGGGGTCTCCCACGCTTCCTCCTGGGTCAGGTGCACTCGAACGATCGCAGATTGCCGTGCCAGCGACAAGGTCGGACGCCGGATTCCGTTGTAACGGTTGGATTTCCGTGCGGATTCACTTGCAAAGGTCGGCGCAGGTCGTCAGGATCGGTGGTCATGAGCAGCACACCTGTGAGCCGGCTGAGCGGTCGCACCTCGCCGGGCGTCGCAGCCTCCTCGGCGCCGCCCGGTGTGGTGCTCGACGACGTCTCCAAGGCGATCATCGAGCAGCTGCAGCAGGACGGCCGGCGCCCGTACGCCACGATCGCCAAGGCGGTCGGCCTGTCCGAGGCGGCCGTGCGCCAGCGCGTACAGCGGCTGCTCGACGCCAAGGTGATGGACATCGTCGCCGTCACCGACCCCACCACCCTGGGGTTCCTGCGCTGGGCGATGCTCGGCCTGCGGGTCGAGGGGGACCTCCAGGTCGTGGCCGACCAGCTGGCCGCCCTGCCGGAGGTCGACTACGTCGTCATCACCGCCGGCTCGTTCGACCTGCTCGCCGAGGTCGTCTGCGAGGACGACGCGCACCTGCTCCGGCTGCTCAACGAACACATCCGCTCCATCCCGCAGATCCAGCACAGCGAGACGTTCGTCTACCTACGCCTGGCCAAGCAGACCTACACCTGGGGCACCCGATGACCACCACGCCGCAGACTCCGCCGCCGAGCGGCGAGTCGAGCCTCGACCACGACGAGCCCCGCCACCAGCGCCTGCAGGCCGCGGCCCGCCGGCACCTGTGGATGCATTTCACCCGGCTGTCCTCCTACGCCGACCACGACATCCCGATCATCATGCGCGGGGAGGGCCCATACGTCTGGGACTCCAAGGGCCGCCGCTACCTCGACGGGCTCTCGGGACTGTTCGTGGTCCAGGCCGGACACGGCCGGGCCGAGCTGGCGGAGGCAGCGGGCAAGCAGGCCAACGAGCTCGGCTACTTCCCGCTGTGGTCCTACGGCCACCCGGCCGCGATCGAGCTGGCCGAACGGCTGGCCTCGTACGCGCCGGGCGACCTCAACCGGGTCTTCTTCACCACTGGCGGCAGCGAGGCCGTCGAGAGCGCCTGGAAGCTCGCCCGGCAATATTTCAAGGCCACCGGCGAGCCCGGCCGCTACAAGGTCATCTCGCGCGACATCGCCTACCACGGCGCCACGATGGGCGCCTTGTCGGTCACCGGCCTCGCGGCGATCAAGAACGTCTTCGAGCCGCTCGTGCCAGGTTCGGTACGCGTGCCGAACACCAACTTCTACCGGGCGCCCGAGCACGGCGACGACTACGTCGCGTTCGGCGGCTGGGCGGCTGCCGAGATCGAGCGGGCCATCCTGCGTGAGGGCCCGGAGTCGGTCGCCGCCGTCTTCGTCGAGCCGGTCCAGAACTCCGGCGGATGCTTCCCGCCGCCGCCCGGCTACTTCGCCGCGGTGCGCGAGATCTGCGACAGGTACGGCGTTCTCATGGTCTCCGACGAGGTCATCTGTGCCTTCGGCCGGCTCGGCGAGTGGTTCGGCGCCCTGCGCTACGGCTACCAGCCGGACATCATCACGATGGCCAAGGGGATGAGCTCCGGCTACTCCCCCATCGGTGCGATGATCGCCTCCGACCGGCTGATCGAACCGTTCCTCAAGGGCGATGCGACGTTCCTCCACGGCATCACCTTTGCGGGCCACCCGGTGTCCTCCGCGGTCGCCCTGGCCAACCTCGACATCTTCGAGCGCGAAGGCATTCTGGGTCACGTACGGGACCACGAAGGCGCGTTCCGCTCGACGTTGGAGAAGCTCAGCGACCTGCCGATCGTGGGCGACGTCCGGGGCGACGGCTACTTCTACGGCATCGAGCTGGTCAAGGACAAGACCACCAGGGAGACGTTCGACGACGACGAGAGCGAGCGGCTGCTGCGCGGCTTCCTCTCCGGCGCGTTGTTCGACGCCGGGCTGGTCTGCCGCGCCGACGACCGGGGTGACCCGGTGATCCAGATCGCTCCGCCACTGGTCTGCGACCAGCAGCAGTTCGACGAGATCGAGCAGATTCTGCGCTCGGTGCTCAGCGAGGCCTGGTCGCGCCTGTAACCGACCCACGAGCGTGCGGCGGCCCCGCTAGCCCCCCGTCTGGCGGAGCCGCCGTACTTCTGCCACACCCGTGGTCGCCCTCGCGACCCCTCGGTCGTGCGAAGGCCCGGCCTGCCCCCCGTCGGGCGGGGCCTTCGCACCCGACCGGCAGCCGCGGCTCGGGACCGGCAGGTAGTCTCAGCCTCATGTCTGGCCAGTCGCTCACGTCCCCGACCGCCCTGGTCGCCCTCATCCCGGAAGCCGACCCCGTCGTCGGCCGCTGGCGCGCGGACCTGGACCCCTCCGCCCGGCGGGGGATGCCGCCGCACATCACCGTCCTCTATCCGTGGATCCCCCTCGACCAGCTCACCGGTCACGACGAGGCCGACCTCGCGGCGATCGTGTCGGCCGTGCCCTCGTTCGCGATCTCCCTCCACGACATCCAGCGATTCCCGCAGACGCTGTGGCTCGATCCCCACCCGGCCGACCCGTTCGTCCGGCTGACCATGGCGGTCGAAAAGCGCTGGCCCGAGTACGAGCCCTACTCCGGACGGTTCACGACCGTGGTGCCGCACCTCTCGATCGGCGACGCGGTCGACCCGGATGCGCTCGGCCATGTGGTGGCCGACGTCGCGCCGCGGCTGCCGATCGACGCCAAGGTGACCCAGCTCGCCCTGATGGCGCTGGACGACGAGGGCCGCTGGCAGCAGCACGCCACCTACACCCTGGGCTGACTCCGCTTGGCGATCGCCACGCTGAGCCACGCCGGCACCAGCCTGGTGACGGCGACGATCAGCCGCCAGCGTCTGCCGGGGATGCAGACCGTGCGGCGCCGGGCGAGGGACGCGAGCGACTCGTCCACCACCCGTTCGGCGCTGAGCCAGAGGAACCCTGGGATCCGCTGCTCGGCGTCGCTGCCGGAGCGCGCGTGGAACTCGGTGTGCGTCATGCCCGGGCACAAGGCCTGGACGACGACGCCGTACGGAGCCGCCTCGAGCGCCGCCGTACGGCTCAGGGACAGCACGTAGGCCTTGGTCGCCGCATAGCTGCCACGCGGCACCCACGCGGCGACCGAGGCCACGTTGATGATCGCGCCACTGCGCCTCTCGACCATGCCGGCCAGGGCCGCCCGGGTCAGCCGGAGCACGGCGTGGGCGTTGACCTCGAACATCTCGTCCTCGACCGCTGCGCTTCCGGTCAGGAACGGCTGACCGGCTCCGCGGCCGGCGCTGTTGACCAGCAGGTCGACCGGCCGCTCGGCCAGCCGGGACCCGACCCTGTCCTGTCCCTCGGCCCGGGCAAGGTCGGCCACGATGACCTCGGCACCGCCCAGCCGGTCGGCGATCCGCTGGAGCCGCCCGCCGTCCCTGGCGACGAGCACCAGGTCCCACCCGTCGGCGGCGAGCCGGTCCGCGAAGGCCCGCCCGATGCCAGAGGTCGCTCCGGTGACCAGCGCCGTGGGCATGCCCGTCGTCAGCCCGCTGTCGCGGCGAGCTGGCCGCAGGCGCCGTCGATCTCGCGCCCGCGGGTGTCCCGTACGGTCGTGGCGACCCCGTGCGACTGGAGCATCCGGACGAACTCCCGCTCGGCCTCCGCCGTCGAGGCGGTCCACTTGCTGCCGGGCGTCGGGTTGAGCGGGATCAGGTTGACGTGGACCAGCTTGCCGGCGAGCATCCGGCCGAGCAGGTCGGCCCGCCAGGCCTGGTCGTTGATGTCGCGGATCAGCGCGTACTCGATGCTCACCCGCCGATGCGTGGTACGGACGTAGTTCCACGCGGCGTCGAGCACCTCGCGGACGGGCCAACGGGTGTTGACCGGCACGAGGGAGTCGCGCAGCTCGTCGTCAGGCGCGTGCAGGGACACCGCCAGCGTGACCTGGAGCCCCTCGTCGGCGAGCTTGTGCATCGCCGGGACGAGACCGACGGTGGAGACCGTGATCGAGCGCTGGGAGAGCCCCAGGCCCTCAGGTGCCGGCGCCACCAGCCGCCGTACGGCGTTGATCAGCCGGTTGTAGTTGGCCAGCGGCTCACCCATGCCCATGAACACCACGTTGCTCAGCCGACCCGGACCGCCGGGGACGGCACCCGAGGCCATCGCCGCCGCGGCGTCGACGACCTGCTCGACGATCTCGGCCGTCGACATGTTGCGGGTCAGCCCGGCCTGGCCGGTGGCGCCGAACGGGCAGGCCATGCCGCAGCCGGACTGGCTGGACACGCAGACCGTGGCCCGGTCGGGGTAGCGCATCAGCACCGACTCGGCGAACGCCCCGTCGAAGCCGCGCCACAGCGTCTTGACGGTCGTGCCGTCGTCGCAGCTCTGGACCTTGGCGGCGGTGAGCAGCTTGGGCAGCAGCGCGGCCGTCAGCGCTGCGCGGGCAGTGGCAGGGATGTCGGTCATCGTCGCCGGGTCCGAGCTCAGCCGGCCGAAGTAGTGCCGGGAGAGCTGGTCCGCGCGGAACGGCTTCTCGCCGAGCTCGGCGACGGCGTCACGGCGCTCGGCCAGGGTCAGGTCGGCCAGGTGCCGGGGCGGCTTGGCGCCGCGCGGGGAGACGAAGACGAGCTCAGGAGTGGTGGTCATGGCCTGTCCATCCTCCCATGCCCGGGTTCAGTGACCTCCGCGCGACGGCGGGACGAACCTGGTCAGCAGGTACCACGCGACCGGGGCCGTCGGCAGCAGCGAGTCGAGCCGGTCCATCAACCCGCCGTGGCCGGGCAGCAGGGTGCCCATGTCCTTGATCCCGAGGTCGCGCTTGATCATCGACTCGCCGAGGTCGCCGACGGTGGCGCTGCACACGACGGCGAGCCCGTACACGACGCCCTGCCACCACGCTCCGTGCAGCAGCACGGTCACGAAGAGCAGCCCGCCGCCGACGCACGCCGCGACCGAGCCGGCGAAGCCCTCCCAGGACTTCTTCGGGCTGATCAGCGGCGCCATCCGGTGCTCGCCGAACAGCACGCCTGCGACGTAGCCGCCGATGTCGCTGCAGGCCACCGTGGCGATGTAGGCGACCACCCGCCGGGCACCGTCGGAGGGCACCGCGAGCAGGACCGCGAAGCAGATCAGCAGAGGGACGTAGACCGCGGCGAACGTCGTCGCCGCCACGTCGCGGAGGTAGCCGTCCGCGCCCTCCATCAGTCGCCACACGGCAGCGGCGATCACGGTGAGCAGGAACGCGATGACCAGGTCGTCGGAGCCCTTGGCCCAGGCGAACCAGACCATGATCGCCGAGCCGACCCACAGCGGCGGCAGCGGCACCCGGCGGTTGCTGGTGCCGAGGGCACCGCCGAGCTCGTGCAGGCCGAGGCAGGCGGCGACCCCCACCACGTAGACGAAGCCGACCCGCACGGTGAACAGCGGCACCAGCACGATCGCCGCCATGGCCAGGCCGACGGCCGTGGCTATCGGCAGGTCGCGTCCCGCTCTCCCGGGGACGTGCGCGGCCGCTGCGCCCTCGGGCGGGGCCGGCGCCTGGTCGATCGCCTCGAGGGCATGCTCAACTGCGTCACCCGGGTTGACCACTAGACCTCGAGCAGCTCGGCTTCCTTGTTCTTGAGCAGCTCCTCGACGCTGGCGACGTATCGCGAGGTCGTCTCCTCGAGCTCCTTCTCCGCGCGGCGGACGTCGTCCTCTCCGGCCTCGCCGTCCTTCTGCAGCTTGTCCAGCGCGTCCTTGGCGTGCCGGCGGATGTTGCGGATCGAGATGCGGGCGTCCTCGGCCTTGGACCTGGCCACCTTGATCAGGTCGCGGCGGCGCTCCTCGGTCAGCTGGGGGAAGATCACCCGGATGATGTTGCCGTCGTTGGTCGGGTTGACCCCGAGGTCGCTGTCCCTGATCGCCCGCTCGATGGCCGCCAGCGCACCCTTGTCGTACGGGGTGATGATGGCCATCCGCGGTTCCGGTACGTGGAACGAGGCGAGCTGGTTGACCGGCGTCGGAGCGCCGTAGTAGTCAGCGATGATCTTGCTGAACATCGACGGGTTGGCCCGGCCGGTGCGGATGCCGCCCAGGTCGTCGCGGGCGACCTGCACCGCCTTGTCCATCTTCTCCTCGCACTCGAGGAGGGTGTCGTCGATCACGGCCGAGCTCCTGTCACTGGCGTGCGGTCTTGGTGCCGGTTGTCCTTCAGCGCAGCTCGTTGGTGACGAGCGTGCCGATCTTCTCACCCCGGACGGCTCTGGCGATGTTGCCGTCCTCCAAAAGACTGAAAACCACCAGCGGCAGGTCGTTGTCCATCATCAGGCTGAACGCGGTCGCGTCGGCCACCTTGAGCCCGCGGGCGAGGGCCTCGGCGTAGGTCACCTGGTCGAACCGTACGGCGTCCGGGTTGGTGCGGGGATCCGCGTCGTAGACCCCGTCCACTTTTTTGGCCATCAGCACGGACTGGGCACCGATCTCGAGCGCACGCTGGGCGGCGCAGGTGTCGGTGGAGAAGAACGGCGCGCCGAGGCCGGCCCCGAAGATGACGACCCGGCCCTTCTCGAGGTGCCGGATGGCCCGTCGCGGCACGTACGGCTCGGCGACCTGGCCCATCGCGATCGCGGTCTGCACCCGGGTGTCGATGCCCTGCTTCTCGAGGAAGTCCTGCAGGGCCAGGCAGTTGATCACGGTCGAGAGCATGCCCATGTAGTCGGCCCGCGGCCGGTCCATGCCTCCGGCCGACAGCACCGAGCCGCGGAACATGTTGCCGCCGCCGACGACGACCGCGACCTGGACGCCGGAGCGGACCACCTCGGCGATCTGACGCGCAATGTCCCGTACGGTGCCCGGGTCGATCCCCAGCGGGGCGCCGCCGGCGAACGCCTCTCCGGAGAGCTTGAGCAGCACCCGGCCCCAATAGGCGCCGGCCGGGGCGTCAGGGGGGTCAGCAGACACGAAAGAGGCCGCCTGCGCGTCTTGGTCACTCACGGCTGGCGGCCTCCTTCGGTGCTGCTGTTCAGCTTGTGCAGGACGGACGAGCTGCAGTATCGCAGTGTTCGCTCACCCTACTCAGGCCTGTCCGACCTCGAAACGGGCGAACCGCTTGACGGTGACGCCGGCGTCCTCGAGCAGCTTGCCCACCGAGCGCTTGTTGTCCTGGACGGCCGGCTGGTCGAGCAGGGCGACCTGCTTGAAGTAGCCGGTGAGCCGACCCTCGATGATCTTGGGCAGCGCGGCCTCGGGCTTGCCCTCCTCGCGAGCGGTGGCCTCGACGACCCGGCGCTCGTTGTCGAGGTCGGCCTCGGGCACCTGGTCGCGGCTCACGTAGGTCGGGCTCATCGCCGCGATCTGCATGGCCGTACCGCGGGCCACGTCGATGTCGGAGCCCTCGAACTCGACGAGCACGCCGACCTGCGGGGGCAGGTCGCTGCTGCGACGGTGCATGTAGGCCGCGACCTGACCGTCGAACACGGCGACCCGGCCGAGCTGGAGCTTCTCGCCGATGACGGCGGCCACCGAGTCGATGTTCTCGCTGACCGTACGGCCGTCGGCGAGCGTCTGGGTGAGCAGCTCGGCGGCGTCGGCCGGCTTGCTGCCGGCGGCGTGCGCGACGATGTCGGCGGCGAGCTGCTGGAACTGCTCGTTCTTGGCCACGAAGTCGGTCTCGCAGTTGAGCTCGATCATCGCGCCCTCGGCAGCAGCGATCAGGCCGTTGCTCGCAGTGCGCTCGGAGCCGCGCTTGGCCACCTTGCCGGCGCCCTTGATCCGCAGGATCTCGCCGGCCTTGTCGAAGTCGCCGTCGGCCTCGACGAGCGCCTTCTTCGCGTCCATCATGCCGGCGCCGGTGGCGTCGCGGAGCTTCTTCACGTCCGCGGCGGTGATGTCAGCCATCGTGTTCTCTTTCCTTCATCCGTAGGTGCTGGTCAGCCGGAAATGAGGCCGGCCGGATCCGGGGATGGAACGCCGGTACGGGGACAGGGTGTTCCCGTCCCCGTACCGGCGCACCCGTACGGTGTCTCGGGCCGGGCCGTTGCGTGCTCTGGCCTCAGGCCGTGGTGGCGCTTTCCTCAGCAACCGGCGC
>JAWWOM010000446.1:0-3362 GCA_033851655.1 Frankiales bacterium | reverse complement strand
GAGGATCTGCGGGCGCTGGCGATCATCTACGACCGCTCCCCCTCCCAGCTCACCGACCAGCTGGTCGAGTGGGGCGTCCTCGGCGCCGACCCGGGCCGCACGATCGACCTCACCTGAGCCACCGCTCGACCGCACCTCGTCACTGTGGCTCTCGTCCCGCTATCCGGGACGAGAGCCACCGTCATGCCCGGGTCAGTTATCCCCAGGCGCAATCTCGCGCTGGTAGGCCGCCACGGAGTGGGTCAGGGTCGGCAGATGCCCAGGTCCCGGTTCGATCAGCTGGCTTTCCACGAGCTGTTGCGTGCACAAGAAGGGCTTTTTACCGCCGACCAAGCCAGAGCGTGCGGGCTCTCGAGCTCGGCATTGAGCCGCCGCGTCGCCTCAGGGGTGCTCCGCCGCGTACTTCCCGGGGTCTATGCCCACACTGTGCTGGAGCTCAGCACGCCGCAGCGGACGCGCGCCGCCGTGCTGTACGCCGGCAACGGCGCCTGCCTGACGGGCGCTGCGGCGCTGCATTGGCGCCGGATCCCGTACCTGCCGACCGAAGTTTCGCCAGAGACCGTCGACGTGCTTGTCCCGGTTGCCAGGACTGTCGGCGACAGCGGCTGGGCGCGCCTCACCCGCACGTCCCACACTGTCGCCGCGATCCGAGTCGACGGCGTGGCAACGGCGCCGGTGGTTCGATCCGTTGTGGACGCGGCACTGCGGCTTCCGTCGTACGAGACGGTCTTCGCGCTGGTCAGCTGTGTGGTCAACGCGGGCCGTACGACGGTCGAGGACGTGAAGGCCGAGCTGAACCGAGCCGCAACTCGGGGCAGCCGGGCGCTTCGGCTCGCCGTCGAGGAGGCCGAGACCGGCACCCGGTCCTGGCCGGAAGCGGAGGCGCGGGCCACGTTCTGCCGCGCCGGACTGCCGACACCGCTGATCAACGTGCCACTGCTCGTCGGGGATCGCTTCTTCGTCCCGGACTTCCGGTGGGACAACGTCATCGTCGAGATCGACTCGCGAGCTCATCATCTGCTCGAGGTGGGCTCCTGGGACAAGACCCAGCAACGACGGACAGCGCTGCGAGCCGCGGGCTACGTCGTGCTGCCGTTCACGCCGCAAGAGATTCGCGAAACCCCAGAACTCGTGATTGCGACAATTCTGGCTGAGCTCGAGCGCGCTGTCGCCTCGTGACTGTGGCGTTTGTCCCGGCTGCCGGGACGAGGGCCACAGTCACGGTCAGGTGCGGTGCGGGGTCAGCGCTGGAGGGTGGGTTTCAGGTCGAGCAGGCGGGCGAGCAGGCCGTTGACGAAGCGCGGCGAGTCGTCGGTGGACAGCGAGCGGACGAGGGCCACCGCCTCGTCGATGACCACGGCGTCGGGGACCTCGTCGCGCCAGAGCAGCTCGTAGATGCCGAGCCGGAGCACGTTGCGGTCGACCGCCGGCATCCGCTCGATGGTCCAGCCCACCGCGTAGGACGAGATCAGCTCGTCGATCCGCTCCCGGTTGGCGGCCACGCCCTGCACCAGCTCGATGGAGTACTCCGGGACCGGCGGGTCGGACTGGGCCAGCCGGTCAGCCAGCGTCCTGACCGCGTCGGAGTCCCGGGAGTCGGCCTCGAAGAGGACGTCGAGCGCGCGTTTACGGGCCTTGCTGCGAGCGGGCATGGGGTCGGTTAGCTCTTGACCCGGCCGAGGTAGTCGCCGGTACGGGTGTCGACCTTGACCTTCTCCCCGGTGGTGATGAACAGCGGCACCGAGATGGTCGCGCCGGTCTCGAGCGTCGCCGGCTTGTTGCCGCCGGTGGAGCGGTCACCCTGGAGTCCTGGGTCGGTCTGGGAGATGACCAGCTCGACCGACGCCGGCAGCTCCGCGTACAACGGCGTCGTCCCGTGCATCGCGACCGTGGCTGTCATGCTCTCGAGCAGGTAGTCGCGGCTGCTGCCGACCGTCGCGCCGGGGATCGGGATCTGGTCGTAGTTCTGGACGTCCATGAAGACGTAGTCGTCGCCGTCCTGGTAGAGGTACTGCATCTCGCGCTTGTCGACGTTGGCGATCTCGACCTTGGTGCCGGCGTTGAACGTCTTGTCGACCACCTTGCCGGACAGCACGTTCTTGAGCGTCGTACGGACGAAGGCGCCGCCCTTGCCCGGCTTGACGTGCTGGAACTCGACGACGTTCCAGAGCTGACCGTCGAGGTCGAGGGTCATGCCGTTCTTCAGGTCGTTCGTGGTCGCCATCGTCGGCCCGTTCTGTCGGCTGCGTGCAAAAGGTCTGGGACACAGGGTCCGGGGCCCGTACGGGGCTCGTCTGCGGTGGGCAACTCTACCGAACCGGGCCGCCGCCGGACGATTCCGGCTCAGAGCACGAGCAGGTCCCGGCCGGTCAGGGTGAGCCGCTCGGCAGGGCCACCTGCTGCGGGCACCACCAGCGTGTCCTCGATCCTGACCCCACCCTGGCCGGGCAGGTAGACCCCCGGCTCGACCGTCACCACCATGTCCCTGGCCAGCGCGCCCGCCGATCCGCTGCCCAGCGCGGGCGCCTCGTGGATCTCGAGGCCGACGCCGTGGCCGAGGCCGTGGACGAACCGCTCCCCCATGCCGGCCGCCTCGACCACCCGTCGGGCGGCGCGGTCGACCTGCGCCGTGGGGATCCCGTCGGTCACGGCCTCGACCCCCGCCTGTTGGGCCGCGGCCACCAGGTCGTAGATGTCGCGCTGCCAGCCCGCAGGCTCACCGACCACCACCGTACGGGTCATGTCGGAGTGGTAGCCGTCGACCACAGCCCCGAAGTCGATCTTGACGAAGTCGCCCAGCCGCACCGGGCGGTCGGTGGGCCGGTGGTGGGGCACGGCGGAGTGCTCGCCCGCAGCGACGATGGTGTCGAAGCTCGGCGCCTCGGAGCCGTACCGGCGCATCCGGCCGACGAGGTCGGCAGCCAGGGTGCGCTCGGTGACCCCCGGGCGGATGTTCGGCAGCACATCGGCGAAGGCCGCATCGGCCGCGGCACAAGCCGCCCGCAGCGCGGTGATCTCCGCGGCGTCCTTGACCGCGCGCAGCTCCTCGACCGCACGGTCGGACCGGCGCAGCTCCAGGGAGGGGGCGGCCAGCTGGACGGCGCGGAAGCCGTCGACGGTCAGCTCGTGGCTCTCGTACCCGAGTGCCGTCAGCCGGCGCCGCTCGGCGAGGTCGGCCAGCGCCGGGCCGGTGTCCCGCTCCACGAGCAGCTCGACGTCCGGGCAGGCGGCGGCCGCGGCCTGGGCATAGCGGCCGTCGGTGGCGAGGACGTCGACGCAGTCCCCGTCGGCGCTGACCAGCAGCCCGGCGTTGCTGCCGACGAAGCCGGTCAGGTAGCGCACGTTGACCAGCGAGGTGACCA
>JAWWOM010000198.1:0-23642 GCA_033851655.1 Frankiales bacterium | reverse complement strand
CAGGAGTGTCCGTGACTGAGTCCGCGAGCATGGACGTGGTCCGGACGACCGACCAGCTGGCGGCGCAGGGCCGGCTGCTCGTTGACGCGGCCCGCCGGGCAGGCAGTCGAGCCCCGGTGCCCAGCTGCCCGGACTGGACCGTCGCCGACCTGCTGCGCCACGTCGGTGAGGTCCACCGGTGGGCGGGTGCCATCGTCGCCGAGGCCGCTCCGGAGAACCTGGACAGTGCGGCCCTGCTGGGTGAGCTGCCGGCCGTGGCGGGGCTCGCCGACTGGGTGGCAGACGGGCACCGGCTGCTCGTGGCAACCCTCCGCGCCGCCCCGTCCGACCTCGAGTGCTGGCAGTTCCTGCGCGCGCCGAGTGCCCTGGAGTTCTGGGCCCGGAGGCAGCTGCACGAGACGTCGGTGCACCGGATGGACGCCGAACTGGCTGCTGGTACGGCAATCTCGCCCGTTCCGCGGGACGTGGCCGAGGACGGCATCGACGAGCTGCTCACCGGGTTCGTGCCCCGCCCGAGCTCGCGGCTCAGGTCGCAGCGGCCGTGCTCCTTGCTCGTCGCACCCACCGACTCCGCGCTGCGCTGGTGGGTCGGCATCAGCGAGGACCCGCCGGTCACCGTACGGGAGCAGCGGCCTGCCGACGCCGTGCTCAGCGCCCCGGCCGGCGAGCTCTATCCGGCGTTGTGGAACCGGGCGGAGCTGCCCGGTGAAGCCGAGGTGGTCGCCCTGTGGCGGGACAGCGTCACCGTGCGCTGGAGCTGACCGCTGTCTCTCGTGAGGGATGCGGCAGTGCGGCGGACCGGCCGGTTGCCTTGGCGGGCAG
Source organism: Frankiales bacterium (assembly GCA_033851655.1). Classification (GTDB taxonomy): domain Bacteria; phylum Actinomycetota; class Actinomycetes; order JAWWOL01; family JAWWOL01; genus JAWWOL01. The sequence goes on along the minus strand of JAWWOM010000198.1, from coordinate 22,820 downwards.
CCGGAACGCCCGGCCGACGACCACTGTCATCACCAGCACACCGAGGAACAGGGCGGCCGACACTGGCGGCACGGCACCCAGACCACCGGTGTCGAGGGCGACGCCGCCGACGGCCGATCCGGTGGCGATGCCGATGTTGCAGACCGAGTTGATCAGGGCAGCGGCCATGTCCGGGTGACCGTGGCCGGCCCGCAACGCGGCCGTCATGATCAAGGTAGGGGTGCCCACGAAGGCGGTGGCCCACAGGATCGCGGTCAGCACCGTTGCTGCAGCGGAGCCGGCAGCAGCCCACAGCAGCACCATCGCCACGGGCAGCACCACAAAGCTGGCGATGAGCGCTCCCCGCGGGAACCGGTCGGCGGTGGCGCCTGAGATCCACACGCCCGCCATGCCGCCGAGCCCGAACAGGAACAGCACCGTGGAGACGTGGTTGCTGCCGATGCCGCCGCGGCGCATCAGCGGGGCGATGTAGGTGTAGGCGCTGAAGTGGCCGGCGAAGGCCATCGCCGAGACCAGGGAGATCGCGAGCAACCCGGGCGCCCGCAGCCCCCGCATCGCCTCGGCCCAGGACACCGGCCTGGCCGAGGCCACCGCCGGCAGCAACCGCAGGGCAGCGGCCATCAGCGCCAGGCTGGCCGCCCCGAGCACCAGGAACGCCGAACGCCAGCCGGTCGCGATGCCGATCGCGGTGCCCAGGGGCACCCCGAACACCAGCGCCAGCGAGCCGCCGGTCTGCAGCACCGCCGTTGCCCGGCCCACCAGGTGCGGTGGGACAAGCCGGGTGATGTACGCCGAGGCCACCGCGAAGAACAGCGCGTGCGCCACACCGCCGACGACGCGGGCGCCGAGGGCGACGGCGAACGAGCTGGTTGCGACGGTGAGGACGGCGCTGGCCGCGTACGCGACGAGCGCGAACAGGATCAGCGCCTTGCGGGGCAGCCGGTTGGTGAGGACGGCAAGCGGCACCGAGCCGATCGCCACCACGAGGGCGTACGCGCCGACGAGGGTCCCGGCCTGGGACGGGCTGACGTGGAAGCCGGCTCCGATCTGCGGCAGCAGGCCGGTCGGCATCGTCTCCGTGGTCACGGCCACGAAGGCGGCGGCGGCCAGGGTCACCAGACCCGCGAGGGTACGGCGGGGGAGAGCGCGGAGCGTTGTCACTTGTGTCACGATACACAGGAGAGGATGGCCCTGTGAAGACCCCCCCGAACCGGGTGACGATCGCCCAGGTTGCCCGCGAGGCGCAGGTCTCGCCCATGACGGTGTCGTACGCGTACAACCGGCCGGACAGGGTCGCCGCAGCCACCCGGGCCCGGGTGCTCGAGTCGGCCGCCCGGCTCGGCTACACCGGGCCCAACCCGGCGGCACGCTCGCTGCGGCAGGGCCGGTTCGGCACCATCGGCGTCGTGCTCAGCGAGCCGCTGACCTACGCCTTCGACGACCTCGCCGCCAACCGGTTCCTCGCCGGCGTGGCCTCCGTCTGTGTCGAGGAGCGGCTCGGGATCAGCCTGCTCTCGGTCTTCGACGACAACCCGGTGCAGGTGGTCACCTCGGCCGCCGTTGACGCCTTCCTGCTCTGGACCCAGCCGGACAACGACCCGGTGCTCGAGGCTGTCGTCGCGTCCGCCGTCCCGGCCGGCATCCTCGGCGGTCCGCGTACGGCCGGGGTGCAGTTCGTCTCGATGGACGACCGGGCCGCCGGCAGGGTGGTCACCGAGGCCGCCTTCGCCGGCGCCGGTTCCCCGCTGGTCCTGTCGCTGCCGTTCCACCGCGGTCAGCAGCCAGCGCTGCTGCACGGCCCTGACCCGGGCGACGCGGCCTACCCGGTCACGCGCAACCGGCTCGCGGGTGCCCGCGACTGGTGCCTGGGGGCGGGGGTGCCGTGGGACTCCGTACGGGTTGCCGTCCTCGCCCGCAACAGTCAGGTCGAGGCGCTGCGCACGGTCTCCGGCCTGCTCGCCGGTCCGGCGGCGCCGGACGCCATCATGGCGATGAGCGACGAGCTGGCCTTCGGGGCGCTGACCGCCGCCCGCGAACGCGGCGTCTCCGTGCCCGACCAGCTGTCCATCACCGGTTGGGACGGCTCTGGCGCCGCCACCGTCGCCGGGCTCACCACGATCGAGCAGTCGCTGTACGACCAGGGCCGTGCCCTGACCCGGGCGGTGCTCGATCCCTCCGTCGTCATCCCGGAACCGGAGTGGGCGCTGGTCCGCCGCAGCACCACCCGGCCCCAGCGCCGATGAGTCCGCGGCCGCTGCGCCGTCAGTAACGGGCAAGGCCGGCACCGCCACGACTTCGACTTCGAGAGGGGCACGACATGCGCAAGATCGTCGCTACGACCTGGGTGACCCTGGACGGCTACCTGGCCGGCCCCAAGGACGAGATGGACTTCGTGGGCCGCTACTACGACCAGTCGATGGGCGAGTACGAGACCGAGCTGGTCAGAGGCGGCGACACCCTGCTACTCGGCCGGGTCACGTACGACAGCTTTGCCGGCGCCTGGCCGTTCGTTCCGGACCGGGAGGGCGTCTCCGACGGCGAACGCACCTACGCGTTGCTGCTCAACGCGATGCGCAAGGTCGTCGTCTCCAGCACCCTGACCGACCCGAGCTGGGAGCACACCGACGTGCTCACCGATGTCCGCCGCGAGGAGATCGAGGCACTCAAGGCCGAGCCCGGCACGGACATCATCATGTACGGGAGCCAGAGCCTGGTCCGCCAGCTGACCGACCTCGGGCTCATCGACGAGTACCACCTGCTGGTGCACCCGGTGGCCCTCGGCGAGGGCAGGTCGCTGTTCGGCGGGCTGGCCGCCTCGGCGGACCTGGTCCTCGACAGCGCGACCCCGCTGCCGTCCGGCGTGCTGAAGCTGGTCTACCGCGGTCAGCCCTAGAGGCGACCGTCGGCAGATGGCATCATCGGCGGCATGGCCGAGCCCGTGGTGGGTGAGTGGCGGCGGCTGGTCGCCGACCCCGATCACGGGCCGCTGCCGGCCATCCTGCTGGCGCTGACCTTCCTCACCGGCGTGGTCGACGCGGTCAGCATCCTGGCGCTCGGCCGGGTGTTCGTCGCCAACATGACCGGCAACGTGGTGTTCGTCGGGTTCGCCCTGGCAGGTGCGGCCGGCTTCTCGCTGGCGGCGTCGTTGTCGGCGCTCGCAGGCTTCGTCGTGGGAGCGCTGCTGGGCGGTCGGCTGGTCGTTCGGTTCCCCGGCCGGCCCGGGTTGGTCCGGGCCGCCGTGGCGTTCGAGCTGCTAGCCCTGAGCGTCGCTCTGCTGGTTGCCGCCGTGGCCGGGGACGACATCGGCGCCCTGAGCAGGGACGTCGTCGCCGCGCTGGCGGCGATCGCGATGGGGACGCAGAACTCGGTCGTACGGGCCTTGAAGGTGCCGGACCTCACGACGACGGTGCTGACCATGACGTTGACCGGGATCGCGGCCGACATCCGGACGGCGCCGCGGCACGTCCTCATCCGCCGCGTGCTCGCGGTCGCCACCATGCTCGTCGGAGCCGTGGTCGGGGCCGTGCTGGTGATCCACGTGTCCGCGGTCGCCGGCCTGGTGCTGGCGGTCGGCCTGCTCGCCGTCACGCTGGCCGCTGCGACCGGGTCGGCCCGCAACCCCGGCTGGTCCTGAACCGCAGTCAGGGGCACCGAGGTGACCGGCGACAGTGAGTTCGGGCGCTGCTAGCGTGACCCCATGGCAGGACCGACCCGCGGCTTTCTCGGGCGCCACCGCGGCCCGGACGACGTACGGCTACCCCCTGGCCAGTACGACGTGGGCGACGGCTGGCCGGTGCTGACCGCCGAGGCGACACCCCGGCTGGTGCCGGAGCGCTGGACCATGACGCTGGACGGCCTGGTCGCCAACCCGATGACCTGGACCTGGGCAGAGATGCACGCGCTCCCGCAGACGACCTACCAGGGCGACATCCACTGCGTGACGACCTGGTCCAAGCTCGGCACCAGCTTCACCGGTGTCAGCGTCGACGTGCTGCTCGAGGCTGCCCAGCCGTTGGGCACGGCCACCCACGTGCTGGCCACGTCGACGACCGGCTACACGACCAACCTGCCGATCGAGGACGTGCAGGACGGCAAGGCCTGGGTGGTCTGGGACCACGAGGGCCAGCCGCTGACGCCCGAGCACGGTGGTCCCGTACGGCTGCTGGTCCCGCACCTGTACTTCTGGAAGAGCGCCAAGTGGGTCACCCGGTTGACCTTCCTCGACCACGACCAGCGCGGATTCTGGGAGCAGAACGGATACCACGACCGTGGTGACCCATGGAAAGAGCAGCGTTACCAGGGTGACTGAGCGGACAGTCTGGCGAACCGCCACGGTTGCCTCGGTCGCTCACCCCAGCCGCAGCCTGGCGATCCTGCGGCTCGAGATCCCCGACCGGCCGGCACACCTGCCCGGGCAGCACTACGTCGTACGGCTGACGGCGGAGGATGGCTACACCGCCTCGCGCTCCTACTCCGTGGCGTCCTCGCCCCGGGTGCCGACGGTCGAGCTGGCGGTGGAGATGCTCCCGGACGGCGAGGTCTCCGGCTATCTCACCGAGGTGGTCACGCCGGGCGACGAGCTCGAGGTGCGCGGGCCGATCGGCGGCTGGTTCATCTGGGACGCAACGACTCCGGCCGTCGGTATCGGCGGCGGGACCGGCGTGGTGCCGTTGGTCTGCATGCTGCGGTACGCGACCGAGGTGGGCAGAGCCGACCTGCTGCGGCTGGCCGTCTCCGCCAGGTCGTTGCCCGATCTGCCCTATGCCGACGAGCTCGCCGCCGCGGGAGCCCTCGTGGCCATCACCCGCCGGCCGACCGTGCCGCCGGCCCGCCCCACCGGCCGGCTGACCGCCGCCGACCTGGCGCCGTTGATGACCGAGGGCGCGACGTACTTCGTTTGTGGGTCAGCGGTTTTCGCCGAGGCTGTGACGCAGCTGCTGGTTGATCTCGGCGTCCCGGCCGGCGCGATCAAGGTTGAGCGGTTCGGCCCCAGCGGCTGACTCGGCCGCCACCTTGAGCTGCTCGGTCATCGTCTGCAGGTGGCGTCGGATCAGCCGGCCGTAGACCCGGTCGACCGGCCCGGCCAGCAGCCCGGTCTGGTCGATCCGCACGCTCAGCCGGGAGCCGCTCGCGGTGCCGTCGATGCGGTGCGTGGCCACCGTCCGCAGCCCGCGCCGCACGTTGTTCCACTCGAAGCCGGCCAGGTCCGCGACGTCCACCGTCCACACGGACACGGGGAGTCCCGGCTGCCGGACCCGGACCCTGGTGCCGGGCGCCACGGTCGCACTGCCCAGCGGGGTGGCCTCGCGAACAGTCGTCGTCCAGCCGGTCCAACCGTGCAGGTCGAGCAGGAGGCCGGAGACCGTCGCTGCCGGGGCCTGGATGTCGATGCTCTGTGCGTACGAGGCCATCTCGCCACCTCCGTCGTTACCCGTACAACGGTACGTCGGAGTTGCCGGTTCAGCCCCCTACCAGGGCGACTTGGCGTAGTCCTTGAGGAAGCAGCCGCAGAGGTCCTCGCCGAGCTCTCCCCGTACGATCGGGTCGTAGACGCGGGCCGCACCGTCCACGAGGTCCAGCGGGGCGTGGAAGCCCTCCTCGGCCAGCCGCGACTTGGTCGGATGGGGCCGCTCGTCGGTGATCCAGCCGGTGTCGACGGCCGTCATCAGGATGCCGTCGGTCTCGAGCATCTCCCCGGCGCTGGTACGGGTCAACATGTTCAGCGCGGCCTTGGCCATGTTCGTGTGCGGGTGCCCCGGTCCCTTGTAGCCGCGGCCGAACTGCCCCTCCATCGCCGAGACGTTGACAACGTACTTGCGCCGGAATGCCGACGCAGCAAGGGAAGATCGCAGCCGTGACACGAGCAGGAACGGCGCCGTGACGTTGCAGAGCTGGACCTCGAGCAGCTCGAGCGGGTCCACCTGGTCGACGTTCTGGGTCCACGAGTTGATCGGCGCGAGGTCCGGCACGAGGCCGCCGGCGTCGATGGCCGTGTTGTCTGCGACCCGGTCGAGCGAGGCCGACCCGGCCGTCAAAGCCAGTGCGGTCAGGGCATGTGGCGTCATCGCGTGCGGGCTGAGCGCCTCGGCAGTGAGCTCGCGCGAGTCGGTGCCCTGCAGGATCGTGACCTTGCCGGGGAGCTCCGGCATCGGGCCGGACTCAGCGGCGACCAGCTGTGCGTAGGAGCCGGGACTGCGGCGTACGGTCTGCGCAGCGTTGTTGACCAGGATGTCCAGCGGCCCGTCGGCGGCGACCTCGTCGGTCAGCTGGATCACCTGGGCCGGGTCGCGCAGGTCGATGCCGACGATGTGCAGCCGGTGCAGCCACTCGGGGCTGTCCGGCATCGCGGCGAACCGGCGGGCGGCGTCCGCCGGGAACCGGGTCGTGATCGTGGTCTGCGCGCCGTCGCGGAGGAGCCGCAGCGCGATGTACATCCCGATCTTGGCGCGGCCGCCGGTCAGCAGCGCCCGGCGGCCGGTCAGGTCGGTACGGGCATCGCGCCGTTGCCGGTTGATCGCGGCGCAGCCGGGACAGAGCTGGTGGTAGAACGCGTCGACCGCGGTGTAGCGCTGCTTGCAGATGTAGCAGGCGCGGGCCTTGAGCAGGGTCCCGGCCAGGGTGCCCTGGGTCACCGTCGACAGCGCGAGGCCCTGCGTCTCGTCGTCGATCCGGCCGGGAGCGGCGGTGGCAGTCGCCGCCGTGACCGCCTGGTCGTTCGCCTTGACGACCTCGCGGGCGTCCTTGCGGTTGCGCTTCTTGTGCTCCTTGTACATCCGGGCGGTCGCCCGGCGCACGACCACCGCGTCGGGGTGGTCTGCCGGCAGCCGTTCGAGCTCGGCGAACACCGCCAGCAGCGCTGCCATCCTGGCCGGGTCGATCCGCGGACCGTGCTGCATTGCCTCCAGCTCGGCTGCCAGCTCGAGGTCGTCGTACACCGTCATGCCCATGCCCTGCCCGTGCGTAGGCGACCCGGGACGAGCCGCCAGCAAATGGTACGTGCCGCGAACGCCTGGCTGGGCACAAGCAGGGCGTGACCGGGCCCCGTACCGTAGAGCCATGACCGAACCCGCGCGCGACCGGCTCGGCCGGCCGCTGCACGACCTGCGGGTGTCGGTGACCGACCGCTGCAACTTCCGCTGCCACTACTGCATGCCGCGTGAGGTGTTCGGCCCCGGTTTCGCGTTCGTGCCGCGCGAGCAGCTGCTCTCGTTCGAGGAGATCACCCGCGTCGTACGGCTGGCGACGGAGCTGGGGGTGCGCAAGGTGCGGCTGACCGGTGGCGAACCGCTGCTGCGCCGGGACCTGGACCAGCTGGTCGCCTCGATCGCCGCGATCGACGGTGTCGACGACCTGGCGATGACCACCAACGGCGCGCTGCTCGCCGGGCATGCCCACCGGCTCCGCAAGGCCGGCCTGCGACGGATCACCGTGAGCCTCGACTCGGTGGACCCCGAGGTCTTCACCCGGATGGCCGACACCGCCGTGCCGCTGAGCCAGGTCCTCGACGGCGTGGCCGCTGCCACGGATGCCGGCTTCACCGGCATCAAGCTCAACGCCGTCGTGCAACGGGGGGTCAACGACGGCGGCATCCTCGACCTCGTCGACTACGCGCGCCGTAACGGCCACGTCATGCGTTTCATCGAGTACATGGACGTCGGGAACACCAATGGCTGGCTGCTCGACCAGGTGGTCCCGGCGCGTGAGCTCAGGGACGTCGTCCACACCCGCTGGCCGCTCGTACCGGTTGATCCGGGTTATCCGGGCGAGGTGGCTCGGCGCTACCGGTTTGCCGACGGCGCAGGCGAAGTCGGCTTCGTGACATCGGTCACCGAACCCTTCTGCGGCAGCTGCTCGCGGGCCCGGCTGACCGCTGTGGGCGAGCTCTACACCTGCCTGTTCGCCGGCGCCGGCAGCGATGTGCGGGCGCTGCTGCGGGGCGGCCACGACGACGACGCCGTACGGGACTTCCTCGGCCAGGTGTGGCAGCAGCGCTCCGACCGCTACTCCGAGCTGCGCAGCGCCGGCACGGCCGGGCTGCACCGGGTGGAGATGTCCTACCTGGGCGGTTGATTCCTCAGGGTGCCGGGTACTGCCTCTGCACCCGCCAGGAGGAGAGGTCACGATGGACAATGTCGTCACGCTGATCAAGAACGACCACGTCACGTTCGAGTGGTTCTTCACCAAGCTCGAGGCCGACGACACCACGCCCGAGCAGGCGCAGGAGCTGCTGAAGTCACTCGACGGCCTGCTGACGCCGCACTCCAACGCCGAGGAGGCGGTGGTCTATCCGGCCATCAACAAGGCGGTGCCCAAGGAGGCCGAGGAGACCAAGGACGGTGCGGCCGAGCACCACCACGCCGCCGCGCTGATGAAGCAGCTGCTCTCCCAGCCGCCGGACACCCCCGGCGCGGACGGCATCCTTGCGGCCCTGGTCGGTGAGCTCCGGCACCACATCGAGGAGGAGGAGCAGGACATCCTCCCGGAGTACGCCGACGCGGTCGACGCCGCCGAGCTGGACCGGGTCGGCCGCGCCTTCGCGGCCGCCAAGGAGCAGGAACGGGTCAACGGCCAGTACCCCGAGTGGCCGCGACCGGACGTGATCGACCTGACCACCGAGCAGCTGCAGACCCGGGCGCAGGCGCTGGATCTCGACGGTCGCTCCCAGATGAACCGCGACCAGCTGGTACGCGCTCTGCGCTAGCGGCCGTTCGAGGAGAAGTGCATCAGGTCGCGGTCGCTCCAGTGCCCACCCCAGCCCCAGCCGTACGAGGAGAAGACCGCGCGAACGGAGGCGGTGACCATGCCTGGTCGGGCCTTGCTCCGGTTGAGGTAGGGCTGCCCGGCCGGGGGGTCGGCCCTGCGCGGGTCGTGGTTGAGCAGGGACGGGTTCTCGATCGGGTTGACGTCGATGGCTTCCCCGAACGCGTGCATCGACCAGCTCGACGTGCCCAGCACCGGCCGGCAGTTGAAGGACGACGTGTTGTCCGCTGCCATGGATGCCTCGTCGACCCCCTTGTAGTCGTCGACCAGGTGCATCCGGTGGATCGGGAACCGCTGCGCATACAGCGACCGGAACTCCCCGACCACGGCCGTCAGCACGTTGGCGTTGACCACCAGCTCGCCCAGGTGGGCAGCCCGGTCGAAGCCGACGAAGGAGACCCGTACGTAGCGCAGCTGGGACAGCGGGACGGGGCAGCCGGGCCGCCATGACCAGTGCATCCGCGCCGCCAGGGCCGGCGTGATCCTGGACCAGGAGTGCCGGAACGCCGGCAGCCCAGCGGCGCCGGCCGGACCGGACGCCAGCATCAGCTGGGTGGCCACGAGCCCGGCCACCAGGGCCATCCGGACTGCTCTCACCTTGCCTCCCCTTGCCTCCTGGTCGGCCTCCTGGTCGCGACGCTCCAGGCTAGCGCCGGGTCGGCATACTGCAGGGCATGAAGTTCCGATGCGTCATCCTGGCTGCCGGCAGGACCGCGACCGGGCTGCCGGTGCCGGACCACGTCGTCTCGTCGCTGGGCGCCGGCAGGCGGCCGGCCGTCTACGTGACGATCGGGAGCTACACCTACCGCAGCACCATTGCCCCGTACAGCGAGGGCTTCCGGATCCCGCTCAGCGCCGAGAACCGGGCCGGCGCGGGGGTCGCGGCGGGGGACGAGATCGACGTCGAGCTGCGGCTGGACACCGATCCGCGGGAGGCGGTCGTGCCCGAGGACTTCGCGACGGCGCTGGACGCCGACCCGGTCGCCCGCCAGTTCTTCGACGGGCTTTCCTTCAGCAACAAGCAGTCCTACCTGCTCTGGGTGACCGGGGCCAAGACGCAGGAGACCCGCGCGCGCCGGGTGGCCCAAGGCGTCGAGCTGCTCCGGGGCGGCCGCTCGCACCGCTGACCTAAGGGGCTGCTAAGGCTGTACGGGACCAAGATCGAGGCAAACCACCGATGCCGCCGCCCCCGCCTTAGACCGAACCTCGTATCAGTAGCCGATACGAGGAGAGCGACATGAGCGTCACCCCGTTCCTGATGTTGGACGCACTCGCCGAGGCCCGCCGCCGGGACCTGAATGCCGCCGCCGGCGCCAGGCGGCGCAACCGCCGGCTCCCGGCGGTCGACCTGCGAGCGAACTCCGACGTCGTCCGCACCGGCCTGATGGCCCGGTTCCGGCACGCGCCGGTCGCGTGACCCGGTCCGCCGCACGCCCCCAGCAAAACGCGTGAGCACATCGTCCGCCCCAGGTGGCACGATCGGACTCATGCAACGTCGGGGCGCCACACCTGCGCTGGTCGGTCGCAAGACCGAGCTGGCCAGGTTGCGGGCGCTCCTCGACGAGGCGGCGGCCGGCCGGCCCGCCGTGGGTCTGCTCGGTGGCGACGCGGGCATCGGCAAGACCCGGTTGCTGGACGAGCTCGGCGCCGACGCGGCCGATCGTGGCTTCCTGGTCCTGTGGGGGCAGTGCGTCGAGCTCGGTGGCGGCGGCCTCCCCTACCTGCCCTTCGTCGACGCGCTGCGCAATGCCTCCGTCGAGCCGGCCAGTGCCGAGACGATGACGCGGGCGGTCGCCGAGCGTCCGGCGCTTGCCCGCCTGGTCTCGCTCGGTTCGATCACCGAGGACGCCGGTGAGGACAGCGGCCAGCTGCCGCTGTTCAGCGCTGTGCTGTCCGTGTTCTCCCAGCTGGCCACCCAGGCGCCGGTCCTGCTGATCCTCGAGGACCTGCACTGGGCCGACCGCTCTACCCGCGACCTGCTGTCCTTCCTCAGTCGCACGCTGCGCCAGGAGTCGGTCGCCATCGTCGCGAGCTATCGCAGCGACGACCTGCACCGGCGGCACGCGCTGCGTCCCGTACTCACCGAGCTCGCGCGGGTCCCCGGCGTCGAACGGATCGACCTGCCGCCGCTGGACGACCGTGAGATGGCCCAGCTGCTCGCCGAGCGCTCCGAGGCCCCGGTCCCGGAGGCCACCCTGGCCACCCTGCTGCTACGGGCCGAGGGCAACGCGTTCTTCGCCGAGGAGCTGCTGGCCGCGTCTGCGGACTGCATCACCGAGGTGCCGGGCGAGCTGGCCGACGTGCTGCTCGGCCGGGTCGAGCAGCTGGCCGCTCCGGCCCAGCACGCGTTGCGCGTCGCCAGCGTCGCCGGCCGCCGGGTCGACCACCGGTTGCTCGCCGAGGCGGCCGGCCTCGACGAGGCCGCGCTGGACGAGGCGCTGCGCGAAGCCGTCAGCCGCCAGCTGCTCTCGACCGATGCCGCCAGCGGCTACGTGTTCCGGCACGCGCTGCTCCAGGAGGCGATCTACAGCGACCTGCTGCCGGGGGAGCGGACCCGGCTGCACGGCGTCTACGTCCAGCTGCTCAGCCGCCCCGACCAGCCGTGGGGACGCGGGTCGGCTGCCGACCTGGCCTACCACAGCCTGGCCGGTCATGACCTCGCCGCCGCCCTGCAGGCGCTGGACCGGGCGGCGGCCGAGGCCGATGCCGTCGCCGCTCCGGCCGAGGCGCTGCGGCACCTCGAGGAGGCGTTGTCGCTCTGGGACCGGGTGCCGGACGCCGAGGCCCTGGTCGGGCAGCCCCGTTGGCGGCTCGGCATGCGGGCGGCGGCCGCGGCCTCCGGCAGCGGTGAGTACGCACGGGCCGTCGCCCTCGCGAGGGCGGCTGCCGCCACCGTCGACGTCACCGAGCAGCCGCTGGTGATGGCCGAGATCTACGAGCGGCTGACCTACTTCCTCCTGGAGATCTCCGGCAACGACGACGCCGCCGAGCTCGGAGCGGAGTCCGTTCGCCTGGTGCCGGCCCAGCCACCGACCAAGCTGCGCGCCACGGTCACCGCAGGCCACGCCCGTACGCTGCTCAACGTCGACCGCTATGCCGAGTCCGGGGTCATGGCGCAGGAGGCACTGGCGTGTGCGCGGCTCACCGGCAGCATGGCCGACGAGGCAGAGGCGTTGACGACACTGGCCATGCTGGCCGAGCGGTCCGGCGACCCGGCCCGGTGCGAGGCACTGCTGCTGGAGTCCCGCGAGGTTGCGCAGCGCAGCGGGGACGCGGCCGTCCAGCTTCGGGTGCTGCACAACCTGGTCAGCTCCCCGCTCGACCGGGGCGAGCTCGGGCTCGCGCTCCGCCGGGCCCAGGAGGGCCTCGCCTTCGCCGAGCGGCACGGGCTGGCGCTGAGTGGCTGGGGCCTTCAGCTGCGTCACCACATGTACAACTGCTACTTCATGCGTGGCGAGTGGGACGCGGCCGCCGAGCTGACCTCGCACAGCGACCGGGTCAGCGGGGTGACGTCGGCGTTCATCGTGACCTTCGGTGCCCAGCACATGGTGGCCAGGGGTGACGCCCGGGCCTTCGGTCAGCTGGCGAGGGTGCAGCCGTTCTGGAGCGAGGACGTGCTGCTCGCGCACCTGGCCGGCTGCCTCGGCGTCGAGCTGGCGATCTGGCAGGGCGACCACGACCGGGCCCGCGAGCTCAACCGCTCGGCGATGGACATCCTGGCGGCCGGGTGGTCGCCCACCACCCTGGCCCTGGTCCGGCACTCTGCGCTGGGCCTGGCCGCCGAGGCCAACCGGGCTGCGCTCGGCCGGGCGATCGCCGACCAACGCGCGGTCGGGTCGGCCCTCGAGGTCGGTGAGGAGCTTTTCGCCTGGGGCACGCGGTCGATCACCGAAGGGCAGGCCCGGGCCGGCACGCCGGGGGTGGAGGCGAGGGCGTGGTACGCCAGGGCGGTCGCCGAACGCAGCAGACTGACCGGCGAGAACGACCCGGAGCTCTGGCAGGCCGCGGTCGACGGGTTCTCCTTCGGGCTGGAGTCCGACGTCTACGAGACGGCGCGCGGCCGGTGGCGGCTCTCCGAGGCGTTGATGCTGGCCGGCCGCCGCGACGAGGCTGTCCTCCAGTGGCGGCTGGCCGCCGAGGTCGCCGAGCGGCTCGGTGCCGCGCCGCTGCTGCAGGGTCTCGAGGACCTCAGGCGGCGGGCCCGGCTGGCCACGGCCGCACCGCAGACCGGGGCGGGCGCGGGCGGTGTCACCAGCCGTGCAGCCGGGGCCGGCAGCCCTGGCCTGCCGGTCGCCGTGCCGGACGGGGGGCTCACCCCGCGTGAGCTCGAGGTCCTCCGCCTGGTGGCAGAGGGCAGGACCAACCGGCAGATCGGCGCCGTCCTGTTCATCACGGACAAGACGGCGAGCGTGCACGTGTCCAACCTGATGGCCAAGCTCGGCGCCGCGAGCCGTACCGAGGCTGCCGCGCTGGCCTACCGCGAGGGTCTGCTCGAGCTGCCGTCCTGATCAGGTCGGCTGCATCAGGCCGATCACGTTGCCGTCCGGGTCGGTCACGGTGGCGACGAGCTTGCCGCCGCCGACGTCCTTGACCGGCTGCTGGGCCTGGGCTCCGCCGTCGAGCAGCGCCTGCACGGCCGCCTGGATGTCCTCGACGTTCCAGTAGCCGACCGGGCCGGTCATGCCCTGCTGATGTCCGTTCGGATCGAGACCCACGTGCTGGTCGGCCAGGTCGAAGCCGACGTAGTACGGCTGGTCCATGCTGGGCTCGACACCCAGCAGGGCCCCGTACACGGCCTTGGCGGCGTCGATGTCCTTGACCGGGTAGATGATCGTCTTCAGGCCTGAGGTCATGTCGTTGCTCCTGTCACATCGCGGGTTCGGGGTACGTCACAGCGTTGACGGAGCACGACGGGAGAATGTGACTGATGGAGCAGAACAGCCTGCTGGCAGCGACTTTTGAGGCCAAGCGAGGTCATCTGCTGGCCGTGGCCCACCGGATGCTGGGCTCGGCGAGCGAGGCAGAGGACGCCGTTCAGGAGGCTTGGCTCCGGGCGAGCCGGTCCGGGACCGAGGGCATCGAGAACCCCGGCGGGTGGGTCACCACCATCGTGGGACGGGTCTGCCTGGACATGCTGCGCTCACGCCAGGCCCGTCGCGAGGAGCCGCTGTCACCACACGTGCCGGAGCCGACGACCAGCCCGGAGCAGGGTACGGACCCCGAGCACGAGGCCGTCCTCGCCGATTCGGTCGGGTTGGCGTTGCTGGTGGTGCTCGACCGGCTGGAGCCGGCTGAACGGCTCGCTTTCGTCCTGCACGACATGTTCGCGTTGCCATTCGACGACATCGCCGTGATCGTCGGCAAGTCGCCGGCGGCCACCCGTCAGCTGGCCAGTCGGGCCCGGCGACGGGTGCAGGGTTCCGGAGCCACGCCTGAGGCCGACCGGCAGCACAAGCGCCACATCGTCGAAGCCTTCCTGTCGGCTTCGCGCGCCGGCGAGTTCGAGGCGTTGCTCGCCCTGCTCGACCCCGACGTCGTCGTGCGTGCGGACAGCGCAGCAGTTCGTACCGGCGCGCAGCGTGAGGTCCGTGGTGCGGCAGCCGTGGCCGGGACCTTCTCCGGCCGGGCCAAGGCCGCTCAGCTCGCGCTGGTCGACGGGGAGGTCGGGGCGGTCTGGGCGCACGCCGGCCATCCACGGGTGGTCTTCGAGTTCACGGTCCACGACGGCCGGATCAGCGCCATCGACATGGCCGCCGACGCCGAGTGGCTGGCCGAGCTTTCCTGGACGCCGCTGGCCTAGCAGCCTGCTGCCGACGTGACGCTGCCCTGCTGCCGTCAGCCCTCCTGGCCGAGCGCGAGTGGCAGCACCGGCCCGGCGCCGCGCTCGCGCAGCAGCGCTGTCACGACGGTGAAGGTCCAGCCGGTGTCGACCACGTCGTCGATCAGGAGCACGGGTGCTCCGTCCAGCCCGGCGAGCGCCGACGCGAGGTCGTCAGCCACCTCGAAGGAGCCCCAGACGGTACGGAGCCGTTGGGCACTGTTGCCACGGCCGCCCCTGTCCTCGTCGTGGCGGCGGCTCACGGTGCCCAGGACCGGCAGCCTGCCGACCTCGCCGAGGGCGGCGGCAACCGAGGCGATCAGCAGCGGGCGGTGCCGGGACGCGACGGTCACGATGGCCGCCGGTCGCTGCTCCCATCCCCAGGTGGCCAGCACCCGTACCAGGGCTTTGACCATGTCGGCGGGGGCGGCCGCGTCCTCGGCCGCGAGCGCGGTGCGGACCCGATCGCCCCAGCCGGGGTCGGACAGCCGGGCCAAGGCCCGCCCCGGCTCGGCCTGCAGCTCCGCCGGGATCTTGCCCGAGACGGGCACCCCGATCGCGGCCATGCCGCTGGGCCACATCCGGCGGGGGTCCACATCGATGCCCGGCTGGTCCAGCCGGCCCTGAGCGGCCGTCAGAGCCTCGGCCGACACCGCAGCAGACAGGCTCAGGGCTCCGCAGCTGTCGCAGCGTCCGCAGGCGCTCGCCTCGGGGTCGTCGAGCTGGGTCCGCAGGAACGCCATCCGGCAGCGGTCGGTGGCGACGTAGTCGCGCATTGCCTGCTGCTCATGGCCGCGGGCCTCGGCGACCCGGGCGTAGCGCTCGCCGTCGTAGGCCCATGGTT
Source organism: Frankiales bacterium (assembly GCA_033851655.1). Lineage (GTDB taxonomy): Bacteria > Actinomycetota > Actinomycetes > JAWWOL01 > JAWWOL01 > JAWWOL01. Next base: position 7,398 of record JAWWOM010000198.1, on the reverse strand, counting down.
GCCCGGTCGCGGTCCAGCCGCCGCGGACCCGGCGCACCGCGCCGTCGACGTCCAGCACCTTGAGCATGGTCTCGAGCCGGGTCCGGCGCAGGTCCACCTTGGTCTCCAGAGCCGCTGTCGACATCGGCCGGCCGGCCTCGGTCAGGACGTCGAGCGCCTGCCGAACCTGCTCCTCGGAGGGAAAGGCGAGAGAGGCGAAGTAGCGCCAGATCGCCGCATCCTCGCGGCCGGGGAGCAGCACGACCGTGGCATCGTCGACCGCGCGGCCGGCCCGGCCCACCTGCTGGTAGTAGGCGATCGGGGACTGCGGTGCGCCGACGTGGATCACGAAGCCGAGGTCTGGCTTGTCGAAACCCATGCCCAACGCGCTGGTCGCGACCAGCGCCTTGACCCGGTTGGCCAGCAGGTCGGCCTCGGCGGCCTGCCGCTCGGCATCGTCGGTGCGGCCGGAGTAGGCCGCGACGGTGTGACCGCGGGAGCGGAGGAAACCGGTGACCTCATCGGCGGCGGCGACGGTGAGTGTGTAGATGATGCCGGACCCCGGCAGCTCCTCGAGGTGGTCCGCCAGCCAGGCCCAACGGTGGGCTGTGGAGGGCAGCTCGAGCACCCCCAGCCGGAGACTGGCCCGGTCGAGACTGCCCCGCAGCACCAGGGTCCCGGACGAGCCCAGCTGCTCCGCCACGTCGGCGGTCACGCGTGCGTTGGCGGTCGCCGTCGTGGCCAGCACCGGAGTGCCGGGCGGCAGGCCGGCGAGCAGGCTGCGGATGCGCCGGTAGTCGGGCCGGAAGTCGTGCCCCCAGTCCGACACGCAGTGCGCCTCGTCGATCACCACCAGGCCGGCGCTGGCCGCGAGGCTGGGCAGCACGGTGTCCCGGAAGTCGGGGTTGTTGAGTCGCTCGGGGCTGACCAGTAGCACGTCGACCTCGCCGGCGTTGACCTCTGCCCGCACGGCGTCCCACTCGTCGATGTTGGCCGAGTTGATCGTGCGGCCGACGATGCCCGCGCGTGCCGCCGCCTCCATCTGGTTGCGCATGAGGGCCAGCAACGGCGAGACGATGACGGTGGCTCCGGCCCCCCTGGCCCGCAGCAGGGCGGTGGCGACGAAATAGACCGCCGACTTGCCCCAGCCGGTGCGCTGGACCACCAGGGTCGGCCGCCGTTCGACCACAAGTGCCCGTACCGCTGTCCACTGGTCCTCGCGCAAGGTGGTGCCAGGGCCGGCGAGAGAGCGCAAGAGGCCCTCGGCCTCGGCACGCAGAGCGGTCTCGTCGGTGATCGGAGGAACGTCGAGCGGGGCTAGGGGCATGAGAAGGGTCTATCACCCGGTGCGGACAGCGGAGCCTGCGGCTACCGGCCTGTGGACGGGATCGCCGGATGTGGACAGCCGGACGAGCACGTTGACAGACGGACGGGACGAGGGCGTCAATGGGTTGCAGGACAGCTCACCCGGAGCGCACCCGTACGCGATCGACCAGGAGGTTCTCCTGTGCCCCCGACCGTGACTCGCACCGTGCCGGGACCGGTCCTGTTCGCGCGCTATGCGTTTCCGCCCAACGTCCTGGGCTTCTGCGGGCCAGCGGACCACGAGGCCTTCTTCGAGCACGGGGTCGCCGGGGTCGACGACGCGGGCCTGCGGGTGCTGTCCCGGCAGTTCGCCGGCGCGTGGCCCTACCTCCAGCTGATCGCGGGCGCGACCGGTGTCGCCGACCCGCTGGACCGCCGCGTGGTGGAGGCGTACTGGGTGGGGAGCCCACGGCTGGACCAGGTCGCGACCCGGGCGATCGGTGACTCGATGGAGCACCGGTTCCGCGCCATGGCGGGGGCGACGTTCTCCAGCCTGGCGGAGGGGGTGCTGGCCGGCGGTGTCCCGCATCACAGCTTCGCCGTGTTCTGCATCTATCCCTACACCGGGTTGCTCACCGACCGGCGCAAGGCCAAGCACGCGCTGACGGTGCTGGACAGGTGCCGCATCCGCTGGGGCCGCGTGCAGTCGATCACCGGTGACCAGGCAGTGGTCGAGAGCCGGCCCCTGGCGTGGGACGGGCAGCGGCTCGAGCTCGGGGCGGCGCAGATCGAGACGGTGACGGTGTCGGTGGATGGCGTCGGCATGGTCGCTGACGTCGAGGCCGGTGACTGGGTGTCCCTGCACTGGGACTGGCTGTGTGACCGGCTGACCCAGGATCAGGTCCGGATGCTGCGGCACTACACCCTGCGGCACCTGGCGATCGTCAACGACGTGACGAACCAGGCCGCCGTGCTGCCCATCCTGGACTGAACCGCATCAGCTCCCGGGCATCGGCCAGCTGCGGAGCAGCGTCCAGCTCACCCGGTCGCCCACCTGGAGGGCGGACGGCGCACCCGGTTCCCGGAGGAGCAGCTCGCCGTCCGGTGTGTCGAGCAGGTGATCGGTGTGCGAGCCCCGGAACCAGAGGGCCCGCAGCTTGCCCTCGCGCGGGCCGTCGAACCGGGCCCAACCCGGGCGGACGAGCAGCTGTCCGCAGCCGTCGGGCGCGTCCAGGACGGACGCCGGTCCGGTGAGGCGGGCGGCGGACACGTCGACCGGCTGCTCGTAGACCTGTTGGGGGGTACCGATCTGCACGAGCAGGCCGGAGCGCAGCAGCGCGACCCGATCGGCAATGCCCAGCGCCTCCTGCGCGTCATGCGTGGCGTAGAGCGCTGCGGCGCCGCTGTCGCGTTGCCGGGCCAGCAGCTCCTCGAGGAACCGCCCGCGGACGGTCGTGTCCAGGTGCGCGGTCGGTTCGTCGAACAGGTAGAGGGAGGCGCGTCGCGCGAGGGCCCTGGCCAGACCCACCCGCTGCTGCTCCCCGCCGGAGAGCTGCGCCGGTCTGCGGTGCGCGAGCTCGGCGATCCCCAGCTGCTCCAGCAGAGCCAGCGCCTCCCGACGTGCCTGCTCGCGGCCGATGCCCCGACGCCGGGCCGGATAGGCCACCGTGTCCAGCGCGTTCAGGTGCGGCCACAGGGCGGAGCTCTGGAACACCATGGCCAGGTCACGGCGCTCCGGTGGCTCCGTACGACTCGGCTCGGCGACCAGCCGGCCGCCGAGGCGGATCAGGCCGGCCGTCGGCGACAGGAAACCGGCGACCGCGTGCAGCAGACTCGACTTGCCCGAGCCCGAAGGCCCCAGCAGAGCAACCACCTCACCTGCAGCCACCGTCAGGCTGATCCCGCTCAGGGCCGGGGTGGCTCCGTACCGCACGACCAGGTCCTGCACCTCCAGCGCCGGCTCGCGGGAGGTCGGCTCAGGGGACATGCTGGAGCTCCAGAGCCGGTGCCGGTACGGGCGCCCGCCCGGGCCGGCGCGCCCGGGTCAGCGCGAGTCCCAGCCACAGTGTCAGCACGGGCACCGCGACGACGAGGCAGACCACGACCGACAAGGCAGCGGTCGGCCCCGGCCGGCCCAGCTCTGCGCTGTTCAGCACGACCACGGCGAGGGTCTCGCTGCCTGGCCCGTACAGGACGCTGGACATGGTGACCTCGTGCAGGGCGGTGAGGAAGCAGATCATCCACGCGGCGAGCAGGGCGGGGCTCAGCGGAGGCAGCACCACGGTGCGCAGGGCGGTGAGGGCGGTGGCGCCGCTGGCCCGTGCTGCCCGCAGCTCGTCCGGCGGGAGCCGGTCCAGCGCGCCGGCGATCGGCCGGTGCGCGAACGCCCACAGCTTCGCCAGGTAGCCCAGCAGGATCAGCAGCAGCGTTCCGGACAGCCACCGGCCGTAGGTGATCGACAGGGCAACCGCCAGCGTCGAGCCCGGGAGCACCAGGGTGAGGGTGATCAGCGTCGCGGCCAACCGGCCCGAGCGGCGCCGCTCGAGGGCCGCGACGAGGCCGCCGAGGATCGTGAGCAGCGACGCAGCGGCGACCGCCAGTCCGAGGCTGCGGCCCAGAGCGGCCCCCGAACGCGGCGTCAGCACCTCGCGATAGTGGGCAACGGTCCAGTTGCCCGGTGTTGCCGGGACGCCGACCGCCCTGGTGAGGGAGGACAGCACAAGGGCACCCAGCGGCAGCCCGACCGACAGCAGCAGGTACGTGGCCAGGCCGGCGGCGAGACCGCGGTCCACCCACCGGCGCGGCGCCGCCCCTGTCTCCTCGTCGGTGCTGGTGAGCCGATCCGAGCGCAGCCGCCGGCCCAGGAGGGCGTCGGCGGGCGCGATGCACACCACGGTGACCACGACGAGGAGCAGCGCCAGCGCGACGGCTTCGACGAAGGACGACTCGGCGCCTCCCACGGACAGGTCCGCGTAGATCCGGGTGGTCACGGTGGCGAACCCGGCAGGGGCGCCGAGCACCTGCGGGATCGCGAACGCGCCGAGGCTCAGCACGAAGACGAGCACTGCCGCGGCGGCCACCGCCGGCAGCGCCAGCCGCAGGGTGATGGTGAACAGGGCTGTCGTCGCGCTGGCACCGCTTGAGCGTGCCGCCTGCTCCAGGGCCGGCTCCGCGCGGGCGGCGAGAGCCGAGGCCACGACCAGGTAGGCGAGCGGCGCCGCGTTGACCACCAGAACCAGCCAGACACCGGCGGGACCCAGCAGGCCTGCCCAGGACAGCCCCAGCGCCGAGTCGCTCACGCCGCCGCGGCTGTAGGCCGCGGTCCAGCTGTAGCCGAGGACGAAGTCGGGCACCAGCACCGGCAGCAGGACCGCGGCGCGCCAGAAGGGCCTTCCCGGCAGCCCGGGCCGCCGCAGCACGAGCGCCATCGCCACACCGATCGCGACGCCGGCGACGGTGACGGCCAGGGCGAGCACGATCGTGTTCAGCAGCGCAGCTCGGAGCCCGGCCGAGCCGAGGCTGTCCCGCAGCGATCCGGTGCGCGCCTGCCACAGCACCTGGGCCAAGCGGAACAGCGGCACACCGACAAGGGCGGCGACGATGACACCCACAACGCCCGTGGCGACCCCGCGTGCCGAGCTGCCTGCTGGTGCCGGCATGCATCAGCCGCCGAAGATCTGGCGGTACTGCAGGAGCATGGCGCTCTTGTCCTTGCCGATTCTCGCCCAGTCCGGCGACACGACCGGGGCGCCCGCGGGAATGGTCGGGCCCGGGCTGCCGGGCAGTGTGGGGTAGGAGCCCGCGCCGCCCAGCACACGCTGGCCGTCCTTGCCGAGGACGTAGGAGATGAAGTCCTTCGCGGTGCCCTGGTGGGTGCTGCTGCGGGCCAGGGCGATGGGTCCGTAGATCGCCACCGCCCCCGGCAGTGGCCACGCCACGTCGACCGGCGAGCCGTCGGACCTGGCGGCGTACGCGGAGTTGGCCGTGGTCATGCCCACCCGGTAGACGCCTTGCGCGACGCCGGTCGTGACGTCGTCCGGAGTGCCGGCCTGCACGGCGCCATTCCTTTTCAGGGCGCTGTAGAAGCCCAGGCCGTAGGCCGGGTTGTCGGCGAGGAAGGCGAGAGCGCCCAGCGCCGAGGCGGCCACGGCAGGGTTCGGAACCGCGACGGCGCCCTTGTACTGCTTGTCCGTCAGGCGCGACCACGCCTGCGGTGCCGGTGTGCCGTGCCGGTAGACAGCGACCATGTAGAGCAGGGCCGCCCCCGCGTAGTCGGCCGTACGGTACTGACCGGGGATGGCTGCGGCGTCGGCCGGTGTCCAGCCACCGACCAGGTGCTGGTCGACGAAGGCCTGCATGGTCAGCGGGTCGCACGCCCACACGACGTCGGCGCGGAGTCCGCCAGAGCGCACGTCAGCAGCGACCCGGGCGTTGAGCTGGCCCGTCGGTGCACGGAACAGGGCGACGTGGTCTTCGGGGTGGGCCGACTGGAAGGACTTGATCACCGGCTGGATCGTCGTGTCGTTCACGCAGGTGTACAGCGTGATCTGCTCGCCCTTGGCGGCCCCCGGGCCGGCGCTGCTTGCGCCGCAGGCCACAGCGGCGAACAGGGCCAGGACCGCCGGGACGGCGCGTGTGCCCAGTCGCTTGCCGCCGCGTCGTCTGGGGCGGTCACGGCGAGAGAGGGCAGGGACGGCAACAGTCATCTGGTACGCCTCCACCGGCGATCATGACCCGCCCTCCGCTGCCCGTACAAGGTTGCCGGCGGTCAGGTTTTCGGCCCCCCGCTGCTGCCTCAGCGCGAGGCGGTCGCGGTCCATCGGCCGGCGTGGTTCCTGACCTCGATCGCACGGCCGAAGCAGGACGACACGTGGGCGTCCGTGAGCACCTCCGCCACCGGGCCCTGGGCGACCTCCCGGCCGGCGTTGAGGAGCAGGGCGTGGCCCATGCACGTCGGCAGCTCCTCGAGGTGATGGGTGACCAGCACGATGCCGAGCGCCGGGTTCGCGGCTGCCAGGTCGTCGACAGCCGCCATCAGGTCTTCGCGGCCGGGCAGGTCCAGGCCGCTGGCCGGTTCGTCCAGCAGCAGCAGCGGCGGTCGCCCGATCATCGCCCTGGCGACGCGCACCCGTGCCTTCTCGCCGTGCGACCAGGTGTGGACGCCGCGGTCCAGCAACCCGTCGCAGCCGAGCAGGGAGAGCAGCTCGACCGCCCTCGACCGGTCAGCGGTCGGGTAGCCCTCGCGTACGGTCTGCACGGTCCCGCTCATGCCGGTCAGCACCACGTCCACGGCGTCGAGGTCCGGCGGGATCCGCAGTGCGTGGTCCACCACGCCGATGTGCGACCGGAGCTCCCGCAGGTCGGTACGTCCGAGCCGCCGCCCCAGCACTGCGGCGCTGCCAGAGCTCGGATGCCGGGTGGCTCCGGCGACCGACAGGGTCGTCGACTTGCCGGCTCCGTTGGGGCCGAGCAGCGCCCACCGTTGCCCCGCCCGCACGGTCCAGGTCAGGTCGCTGACCAGGTACACCCGGGCGGGGGTGAAGATGGACATGGTGCGCAGGTCGATGAGCGGCGGGGTCTCGGCGATCACGTAGGGGAGTGAAGCACAGCGCCTGGGTAAGGCCGCTGGCAACACCAGCCGAAGGGAGCCGCGTATGGCCGAGATTGTCCTGTTGCGCCACGGGGACACGACCTGGAGCCTCGAGCGGCGGCACACGGGGCTGACCGACCTGGCACTGACCTCCGGCGGCGAGGAGCAGGCAAGGCATGCCGCGCGGCTGCTCGCCGGGCGTCCGTTCGCGCTGGTCCTCACCAGCCCGCTGCAGCGCGCGCGCCGGACGGCGGAGCTGGCCGGCCTGAGCCCGGTCGTCACCGACGACCGCCTGGTCGAGTGGGACTACGGCGCCTACGAGGGTCGGACGACGGCAGAGATCCGCCGGGACGAGGGCACCGACTGGTCGATCTGGACCGCCTCCGTGCCGCCCGGTGCCACCAAGGGTGAGTCACTGGAGGACGTCGCCGACCGGGCCAGGGGAACGCTCGACCGCATCCGCGGCGCGCTGGCCGACGGCGATGTCGCGGTCGTCGCGCACGCCCACCTGCTGCGTGTGCTGA
>JAWWOM010000184.1:0-3379 GCA_033851655.1 Frankiales bacterium | reverse complement strand
CAAGCAGGACGCGGACAAGCACGATGACGCCGCCCGCCTCGGCCGCGGCTGGGTCGACGTCTACACGAACTCCGGCAAGCTGATCAAGCGGCTGGTCAAGAAGGGCGTGCTCGACTCCCCGTGGGGTATGGCGATCGCGCCTGCCGGCTGGGGCAAGTACACGGGCGCGCTGTTGGTGGGCAACTTCGGCAACGGCCGGATCCACGCCTACAACGCCCGTACCGGCAAGTTCGTCGGCACGCTCTTCGACGGCGACGGCAAGGTGCTCAGCATCGACGGACTCTGGGGTCTCATGGCCGGTAACGGCGTCTCCGGTGACGTCCAGTCGGTCCTGTTCACGGCCGGCCCGATCCACGAGGCCCACGGCCTGTACGGCGAGCTGACCGCCTCCTAGTCGGCTCGACCGCAACAACCGGTGAGGTGGGGCACAGCGTCGTGCCACACCTCACCGGTTTGCGATGTGTCTGGGAGTTCAGTACTCTCTGAACGTACGATGACCGCTGACCCGATGAACGAGAAGCTGTGGGAGTTCATCGACGCCGCCGGCGCGTGGATGTCCAAGTCCGTCGGCCTGCCGCGGATGACCGGCCGGGTGCTCGGCTGGCTGCTCATCTGCGATCCCGCCGAGCAGACCGCTGCGCAGCTGGCCGAGGCGCTGAACGCGAGCAAGGGCTCGATCAGCGGCGCCACCGGGATGCTGGTCCGCGCCAAGCTGGTGGACCGGCTGCACGTACGAGGCGAGCGGGCCGACCGGTTCAGGCTGCGTCCTGCGGCCTGGGACGAGCAGCTCCGCGACCAGAGCGGGTTGGACGACGCACGGGCGCTGATCGCGGTTGGCCTGGAGGCTCTCGCGGGCGAGCCTCCCGCACGGCGTGACCGGCTGGACGAGCTGGACGCCTTCTATGCCTGGTGGCAGTCCCGGGTGCCTGAGCTGTGGGACGAGTGGCAGCAGTACAAGCGGACCACGTTGAGGAGCACGCGATGAGCAACCTCACCGGCTTGGCGATCGAGGCCGCGGGCGTGGTCAAGTCCTACGGCGACGTGACGGCTCTCGACGGGCTCGACCTCGAGGTGGAGGCCGGCACGGTCTTCGGCCTGCTCGGCCCGAACGGTGCAGGCAAGACCACCCTCGTCCGGATCCTCTCGACCTTGCTGCTGCCGACCGGCGGCCGGGCCCGTGTCCTGGGTCACGACGTCGTCACCGAGCCGCTCGCCGTACGGCGCCGGATCGGCCTGGCCGGCCAGTTCGCAGCCATCGACGCCGAGCTGACCGGGCGAGAGAACATCGAGATGGTCGGCCGGCTCTACCGACTGCCCAAAGCTGAGGCGCGCCGCCGCGCGGACGAGATCCTCGAGCGGTTCGGCCTCGCCGAAGCCGGCGACCGGCGCGTGGCCACCTACTCCGGTGGCATGCGCCGCCGGCTCGACCTGGGCGCCAGCCTGGCCGGACGGCCGCCCGTCCTGCTGCTGGACGAACCGACGACGGGCCTCGACCCCCGGTCACGTCTCGAGCTCTGGGCCATCGTCGACGAGCTGCGCAATGCCGGCACCACCGTGCTGCTGACGACGCAGTACCTCGACGAGGCCGATCGCCTCGCCCAGCGGATCGCCGTGGTCGACCACGGACGGATCACCGCCCAGGGCACCGCCGCCGAGCTCAAGGCGACGATCGGGACAGTCGTGCTGTCCGTACGGGTGCTCGATCCCGGCGAGACCGCCAGCGCAGGCGAGATCCTCGCCGGCCTCGCGGGCCTGGATGCGCCGCACGTGGACGCTGCAAGCGGCGTGATCCGGTTGGCAGTGGCGGACACCGGCCTGTCCGCAGAAGCCGTGCGGCGGCTCGATGCGCGACACATCGCCATCGCGGCCATCGAGCTGCAGCAGCCGAGCCTCGACGACGTCTTCCTCAAGCTGACCGGCCGCCCCGCCAACGAGCCTGACACGCCCGACAGCAGCCTCCTTGACGCCCCCCAGGGCCTCCAGGAGAGCGCGTGACCACCAATGCCCCCGTGCTGCCGGAGCGGCAACGCCTGACCCTCCCGGAGACGCTGCGGGACAGTCAGGTCATGGCGGTCCGCCAGCTGCGCAAGACCCTGCGCCGGCCGACCTACATCGTCTTCTCGTTCGTCCAGCCGGTGATCTTCGTGCTGCTGTTCCGGTACGTGTTCGGTGGTGCGATCAGCACCGGACCGGTGTCCTACGTGGACTTCCTCATGCCCGGGATCATCGTGCAGACAGCGGTTTTCGGTGCGCTGGTCACCGGCCTCGGACTGACGGAGGACATCAAGGCCGGGGTGGTCGACCGCTTCCGATCCCTGCCGATCGCCCGGTCTGCGGTTCTGCTGGGTCGCACGGCAGCGGACATGGTCATGAACATCCTGAGCCTCGTCGTGATGGTGCTCGTCGGGCTTGCCGTGGGCTTCCGGCCCAGCCGTCCGTTCTACGACCTGGTGCTCGCCTTCCTGCTGGTGCTCGGCTTCTCCTACGTCTTCTCGTGGATCAGCGCGTTCGTCGGGCTCACCGTGCGCGACCCCGAGACGGCACAGTCAGCCGGCTTCATCTGGGTGTTCCCGCTCACCTTCGCCTCCTCGGCCTTCGTCCCGACGTCCTCGATGCCGGGCGCGGTGCAGGCCTTCGCCAAGGTCAATCCGGTCAGCCTGTGTGTCAACGCGGTCCGCGGCTTGTCGATCGGGCACGCGCCAGCAGTCAGGCCCGCCCTGGAGACCCTGGCCTGGCTGGTCGGGCTGCTGCTGGTCTTCATCCCGCTGGCGGTACGGGCCTTCCGCCGGGGCTGACCATGACTACCAGCGGTGGTGCACGTGCGGGCGGACCAGCCGGTCGTAGACGTCGCGGACGACGGCCCGTTGATCGTCGGTGAGCGGCGGAACCCCTGCTGCTGCGGCATTCCCCTGCGCCTGACCGGTGTTGCGGGCGCCAGGGATCACGACGCTCAGGCCCGGCTGGTCGATGATCCAGCGCAGCGCGAACTGGGCCATCGTCTCGCCCTCGGGCACGACGTGGGCCAGCTCGCGGACAGCCGCAAGGCCGACGTCGTACGGGACTCCGGCAAAGGTCTCGCCCACGTCGAAGGCGGCCCCCGTACGGTTGTAGTTGCGGTGGTCGTCAGCGCCGAAGGTGGTCCGCTCGTCGTAGCGCCCGGACAGCAGGCCGGAGGCCAGCGGCACGCGGGCGATGATCGCCACGCCTGCCTCGGAAGCCGCGGGCAGCACCTCCTCGAGCGGCTTCTGGCGCAGCGCGTTGAGGATGATCTGCACCGACGCCACCCCGGGCCGGGCGATCGAGGTCAGCGCCTCGGCGCAGGTCTCGACCGAGACGCCGTACGCCGCGATCGCCTTGTCGGCGACCAGCCCGTCCAAGG
>JAWWOM010000142.1:0-3801 GCA_033851655.1 Frankiales bacterium | reverse complement strand
CGCCGTCAGCACCGAGCGAGACGGCCTCGGCCAGCAGCCGGGAGACCGCCAGGTCGTACCCCCGGTACAGCGTGTCGACATAGAGCGCGAAGCCGGCGAACCGCTGGTGCTCGCCGGAGGTCACCGTGGCCAGGACGAACCCGGAGCTGCCGCTCGCCCGGCACGCACCCGGGCCCGGCTCCGACATCTCCTGCACCACGTAGCCGATCGCCTCGCCGATGGCGTGGAAGCCGACGGACGCGAGCGTGGTCGCCTGTGACACGTCGAGATGGGAGACGGCCGGGCGCTCCGCACCCTGGGCCAGCCGCGTACGGACGCTGGGTGGTGCGCCCCGCCCGTCCCAGCCCGTCATGCGCCCTCCCGGCACCTTCTGTCGGTCTGGTTATGGGCAGCTGTGGCGACGTCTACACCCTGGTGGTCGCCGGGATCCGTGCCAGACTGGGGGAATTCAAGGCGCCTGGATCTGCCCGACACTCATGTCCCCGCCTCGTGATCACGACGCGAAGTGGGCGATGAGCATGACGGCACCAGCGGCCGGGAGCACGCAGTCGGTCACCCGCCACGTGCGCTGCCTGCACTGCTCCAGACCGATCCCGGCCGCCTCCTTCACGTACACGTCAGCGTCGAAGCAGCGCGTGCTGGCGTTGTGCGTTGGTTGCAAGCGACAGGTGACGCTGCCGACCGCGACGTGGCTGAGGTGGAGCAAGTGACAACTGACCAGGGCGAGTGCCCCAACTGCGGACACCGGCTCGACCAGCACGACCGGGTGGCGCTGCGCTACTGCGACGCCTCCGTCGACCACGCCAAGCGTGGTTGCATCTGTCCCGGGATGATCACCACGGCCGCTGACGCGACGGCCGACGCTCCCGCCCAGGCCTGATCGGCCGGGTCGGCAGACCCGTTCGGCCGAGGGTGGGACAGATGGGGCGCCGGTAGACTCAGGGGAAGATGAGCGACCAAGGGGGCAGCGCCAGCGTCACGGCCGACCGCCGCTCCGCGCCGCTGGCTGCGGCTGTCATCGTGCTCATCGGGTTGCTCGTCGCGGTCCTGATCACCACCCTGACGGCTCACCACGCGACCACCGGGCAGCCTCGCCCCGGTGGTGTCCAGGGGCCGATCCCGCTGGGCACCCGTACGCCGGCCCCGTCGTCGATCGGTCCGGGTGGCCCGACGGCCTCCGGGGATCCCAGCGGGCCGACCGCCGGTGTCGCCACGACCGCGTCCCCACTGGCCACCAGCGCCGGCCTCGCGCAGGGCCAGACGCTCTCCGGGGTGGCAGGCGTCGGGACCACGGAGGCCGCGGCCTTCGGCACCTGGCGCGGCAAACCGGTCGACGTGGTCGTGGACTATGTGGGCTCCCGTACCTGGGACGGCATCACGCAGCTCAGCCGTGAGGGCCTGCTCGACCGAGGACTGCCGGCCTCGGTCCACCGGGTGTTCTCCGTCCCGCTGATTCCGACCGACGAAGGAGCCACGCTGGCCGCGGGAGCCCACGGTGACTACGACCAGCACTTCCGCGACCTCGCGAAGGAGCTGATCCGGGGCGGCCAGGCCAACGCGACCATCCGGGTCGGCTGGGAGATGACCGGCGACTGGTTCGCCTGGTCCGGCGTCAAGCAGCCGAGCCAGTGGGTGGGCGCCTATCAGAAGGCCGTGACCGCCATGCGCTCGGTGCCCGGCGCGGACTTCACCTTCGACTGGACCGTCGCGCTGCACCAGGTCGATCCCACACCGATGTATCCCGGCGACCAGTACGTCGACCTGATCGGTGCCGACAACTACGACGTGTCGTTCGACAACAACTTCGCGCCGACGGACCACGAGCAGGTCTGGAACGGGATCCTCACCGAGTCCTGGGGCCTCAACTGGCTGTCCGACTTCGCCAGCCGGCACGGCAAGCGGATCAGCATGGGTGAGTGGGGGGTCAGCAACCGCGAGGACGGGCACGGCGGTGGCGACAACCCGTACTTCATCGAGCAGATGCACGGCTGGTTCGCCAGCCACGACGTTGCGTACGAGGCCTACTTCGAGGCGACCGACCCCAGCGTCAAGGCGACCTTCGCCATCAACAACGGCCAGTTCCCGCAGGCAGCCAACCGCTATCGCCAGCTGTTCGGAGCCGGCGCGGCCGTGCCCGGCACTTCCCCCACCGTGCCCACCGTGCAGCCCAGCTCCTGAGTTGTTCGCTGAGCGCCACCTGAGCGTCCTGGCGAAACGGAGTGCGTCCGAGGGAACAAGACGGCACTGTGTGATTGCTGAGCAGCGCAGGAAGGAGGGGTCATCGTGTCTGTCCACCTCATCGCAACCTGCCCCCTCCTTGGCCACCCGCTGGCTGCCCGGTGACCACGACCGTGGCGCCGCCACTCCCCGTCGAGGGTGAGCGCGCCGGGAAACGGCTCCCCCCTCTCAGGACCTCGCTGACGGCTGCCGCGGTTGTCGTGATCGTGGTGCTGCTCGTGCTCCAGCGGGCCCAGCTTGTCGGCGCGGTCGCAGCGCTCCGGCACCTCAAGTGGTGGTGGGTCGGGCTGGCGCTCGGTCTCGAGGCCACCTCGATGGCAGCAGTCGCCCGTCTGCAGCGCCGCATGTTGCGCGCCACCGGCACCCGGATCCCCCTCACGTCGGCCCTCGGCATCACCTATGCCGGCAACGCGATCTCGGTGTCACTGCCGCTGGCCGGCCCCGAGGTCGGCACCCTGTTCGCCTACCGCCAGTTCCAGCGCCGCGGGGCGACCCAGGTCACCGCCGCCTGGGTGGTGCTCGTGTCCGGCGTCATCTCGTCCCTCGCCTTCACCGTCGTGGTCATCGGCGGAGCCCTCGCCTCGACCAGCCCGGCCGCTGCGACCGCCGGCCTGGTGGGCGGTCTCACCTCCGTCCTCGCCCTGCTGGTCGGCATCCTCGCCGTACGGGTCAACGCCGTCTTCTGCTTCCTGGACCGCCTTGCCGTGCGGGTGCTGACCCTGGTCCAGCGGGTCGTCCGCAGGCCCGCCGGCGACCCGCGGGAGCTGGTGACCCTGGCCCGCGACGAGGTGTCGCTGCTGCACCTGCGCAAGTCCAGCTGGGCCACTGTCGTGATGTTCGCGCTGATCAACTGGCTGGCGGACGCCGGCTGCCTGGCCGCCGCGGTCAAGGCGGCCGGCCTTCCGCTGCCGGGCCGCTCGATCGTGCTGATCTGGTCCGCCGGCGCGGTGACGACCACCCTCAACCTGACCCCCGGCGGTCTCGGCGTGGTCGAGGCGGCCTTGATCGCCGGCCTGGTCGCGGTCGGCCTGCCGACGGCCGGGTCCACCACCGCCGTGCTCACCTATCGGCTGGTCAGCTTCTGGCTCGTCCTCGCCGTCGGCTGGATGGCCTACCCGGTCGTCCAGCGCCGTGGCGCACGTGCCAGGGGCGCGCCGGTCGAGGAGCCGGCGGCGGCTTCGACGCTCAGCACAGGTTGACCAGGCGGCCCAGTGCGTCGTGCTCGGCCTGCGTGACCCAGAGCCCGTACTTCGCCTTGACCCGGACCTGAAGCTGGCCGTACGCGCAGCGGAACGCCTTGTTCGGCGGCAGCCAGGACGCCGCGTCGCTGTCCCCCTTGGCCTCGTTGCTGGGGCCGTCCACCGCCAGCAGCTCGAGCGGGTCGTTGGCGAACGCCTCCCGCTTCTGCTTGGTCCACCCCTGCGCCCCCGTCTGCCAGGCGTCGCCCAGGGCGACCACGTGGTCGATCTGCGCCTGCGCCGACAACGGCCCGCGGACGAAGTGGATGACCGACTTCGTGTACGGGCTGACCAGGGTGCCGGTCAGCACCACGCAGCCGCCCGC
>JAWWOM010000136.1:0-3655 GCA_033851655.1 Frankiales bacterium | reverse complement strand
CTGCCCGGCCGGATCGGCCACCTGCCCGGCGTCGCAGCCGCCCTCGCGGCTCTCGACTCGTACGGGGACCGGCTCCGCCTGGTCACCGGATCCGGGCACGCAACCGACGTCACCGCGGTCAGGCGGCTCGCGCAGACCATGCCCGCACGAGGGCTCCTGGTCGTCGACTACCTGCAGAAGGTCGCGACCGGATCCGCGGTCCGGAGCGAGGACGACAGCGTCACCATCATCGTCGAGAACCTCAAGGACACGGCGATGGCGTACGGCGTACCTATCCTGGCCGTCTGCGCTGCTGCCCGTGAAGGCATCAGCGAAGGCCGGACCCGGCTCAGGCACATGCGGGGTTCCACCGCCATCGCCTACGAGGCCGACATCGCGCTGATCCTCAATGACAAATGGCATGCGGTCGCCAGGCACCACCTGACGTACGGCGGCAGCAGCGCCGAGCGCTTCCACGACTGGGTGGTCTGCAGCGTGGAGAAGAACCGCGCCGGCCGGCCCGGCGCCGACATGGAGTTCCGGCAGAGGTTCCGGCACGCGCGCTTCGAGCCCACCGGTCAGATCGTCAGCGAGGAGCTCATCGACGAGAGGGTCTTCCGCGAATGACCGGACCCACGCTTCGCGCCGCGGAGTCGGTCCTGGACGAAGGCGTGCCGAGGCGCCGATCCGGCGGGCTCGACCTCGGCATGCTGCTGATGGTCCCGGTCATGGTCCTGCTGATGCTGCTCAACCTCACCCGCGCCGTCACGGCCGCCGGCCGGGTCCAGGCGTTCGCTGTGGTCGGTGCCCTGCTGACCGCGGTGTTCTATGCCCTGGTGATCGTGGCCTACTGCCGCCGTACGCCGGCCCGGGCGACGAGCACCAGCTGGTCCGCGCACGCAGCGGCGGTGTTTGCGACGTGGCTCCCGTTCGTCTTCCCCCTGCTGCCGCACCGCCCTGCCGGCACCGCACTCGCCGCGGCGGCAGACTCCTGCCTGCTGGGGGGACTGGCCTGGTCAGTGTGGAGCCTGCACACCCTGGGCCGCAGCTTCAGCGTCCTTGCACAGGCGCGCGCCGTCATCGATGACGGCCCCTACCGCCTGGTCAGGCACCCGCTCTACTTCGGCGAGCTGCTCAGCTGCGCGGGGCTGGCCCTCGGCGTCGCCGGCGTGTGGTCGGCCGTGGCCTGGCTCACGCTCCTGCTGCTGCAGCTCTACCGCTCCGGGCACGAGGAGCGGGTTCTCCGCGCGTGCCTCCCCGGGTACGCCGCCTACCGCGTCAAGACGCACCGGCTGGTGCCGGGACTGCTGTGACCGCGAGCGCCTGACGGGGCGGTCAGTGGGAGAACACCCGGGCGATGGAGAGCGCCCCGGGTCCGAGGACGACGATGAACAACGTCGGCAGGATGAACACCACGAGAGGGAACAAGATCTTCACCGGCACCTTCTGGGCCTGCTCCTCGGCCCGCTGCCGGCGCTTGATCCGCATGTCGCCCGCCTGCTCGTGCAGGACCCGGGCGATGGGCACGCCGAGCGCGTCGGCCTGGATCACCGACTGGGTGAAGCCTCGCAGCTCGTCGACGTCGCTACGGTCGGCCAGCGCGCGGAATGCCTCCCCCCGCGACTTCCCGATCTGCATCTCCTGCATCAGTCGGAAGAACTCCCCGGCCAACGGACCGTCGGTGTTCTTGGCGACCTGGGCGACGGCGGCGTCGAAGCCCAGTCCGGCCTCGACGCTGATCACCAGCAGGTCCATCGCGTCCGGCAATGACTTGCGGATCACGAGCTGTCGCTTGAGCCCGCTGTTGTAGAGCAGCACGTTCGGCAGGAAGAACCCAGCGGTGCCGAGCACGACGCCGAAGACGATGCCGGTCGCATAGGAACTCTTGCCCATCAGCAGCCCGAGAGCGCCCAGGATCACCAGGCCCAGACCTTTGACGCCGAGAAGGCGGTCCACTGTCCAGCCCGGCGGGTTGCCGGCGAGGTCGAGTCGATGCTGCAGCCGTTCGACGACACCTCGGGACGACAGCTTGCGGGCCAAGGCTACGAGTCCGGTCAGGGACGGCTGGGCGATGCGGTCCCGGAACGACCGGTCCTGCACCGTCGCCGTCGACACATTGCCGATGCGCATCCGGTCCACGACGGCCATCGAGCGCGTGACCGCCCGCCGGCCGGGGGAGAGGAAGCCGGCCGCCGTCAGCGTCAGCATCGTCGCGGCAAACAGGGCACCGAGCCCCGCCATGAGCAGCTGCTGGTCGGCCATCAGACCTCCACCTTGACGAGTGAGCGCATCCAGACAGCGCCGATCAACACGAGCGTCACCGCACCCGCCAGCATCACGATCCCGGCCGGCTCGGTGTAGAGCGGCCGGATGTAGGCACGTCGGAAGCTGAACAGAAAGCCGGCTACGACCAGCGGTAGCCCGACCAGGATGTAGGCCGAGAGCCGGCCCTCCGCGGACAGCCCCCGTACGTGACGGCGCAGCTGTTCGCGCTCGCGCAGGGTGCGCGCCACGGTGCTCAGCACGTCGGACAGACTGCCGCCCACGTCACGATTGATCCTGATGGCCATGACGACCCACTCGAAGTCCCTGCACTGCATGCGCTCGGCGAGCTCCTGCAAGGCGTCCTCGAGCGGGATGCCGAGCCGCGCCTGCGCCAGCGCCCGACCGACCTCGGTCGCCATCGGGTCACCGCCCTGCCGCACGATGGCGTCCAGTGCCTGCGGGAGGGAGTAGCCGGTCGCCAGGCTGCCCGCCGTCATCTGGAGGGCATCGGGAAGAGCGGCGAGAAAGGCGTCCATGCGTCGACGAGCCTTGACCCTCGCGATGACGTGTGGCACCGCTCCGCCCACCACTCCGCCGGCAAGCAGACCCACCCAGGCACTCCTGCTCGCCACGGAGACCAGGACGGTTCCCAGTGCGGCTGAGCCGCCGAGCACCAACAGCCACTCACTGGGTAACAGGGGGATCCCTGCCCGGTCGAGCAGCAGCCGTAGCTTCTGCTCCGGATCGCGGCGTTCGACGACCCGGCCGGCAACCTGGACTGCGGTCCGCGCAAGGGGGGAGTGGCGCAGTCCCGTGCCCGTCGTCGCCTCGACAACCCGCTCGGGCTTGTCCAGCTTTCCGAGCGTGAAGCGGGCGATCCGACGCAGCGTCCTCATGCGTCCGAGCGATGCGGACCCGACGTCGAAGGCCAGTAACAGCAGCAGGAACAGGCCCACCCCGACCGCAACTGCTGCCGTCACCATGCTCTGTCGGGTCAGCGGCGAGCCCTTCTGGGGCTGTGCGGCCTTCGGTGGTATGGCTCCCGGGAGACCGCTCGCGGCGGCCTGGCTGCGGCTGGCGCTAGCGCTGGGGCCGGCGCTGGGGACGGGCGGTGACACGGACGCGACCGGGGTCTCCGCTGCCGGTGCGTCGAGACCGGCGTGCGCAGTCAGCAGACCGGCGCTCGTCGGCAGGCTGAGCGCCACGTCGACCCTGTGATCGCGCAGCCCTGCGGGCACGGCGAACGCGACCATGAGCTTCTGGTCGTAGTCGTGCGCCACGTGTGCGAAGGCGGCGGCGAGCTGCTTGACGTCGGCAGCTTGGTAGACCGTTCCCGCGGTGGCCGACGCCAGCTGCTGGAGCGGGTCATTGGTGGCCGGCTGCGTCCGGAAGGCGACCGCGTCGAGCTGGA
>JAWWOM010000134.1:0-13093 GCA_033851655.1 Frankiales bacterium | reverse complement strand
CGCGTGTCGATACGGCTGCATGGCGCACGCTGCGCCGGCCGACGAGGAGCGACACATGCTGGTTGCGGGTCGCCGACCGCTGCCGTTGCTGGCAGCGACGTCGGTCCTGGTTGCGCTGATCTCCCCGGCCTCCACGGCGGTGGCGAGTGGCTCGGCGGTCGCCACACTCAGTCTCCCCGGTGGCCTGAGCGTCTCCGGCACGGTCGTCGTCGAGGCGGTCGGCTCGGTCAACCCGACCGGCTCCGACACGGTCAAGACTCTCTCGCTCTATGCGGACGGCACGCTCACCGACTCGGCGCAGAGTTGCGACACCGGCGAGAAGGCCTGCGCAGCAACGCTTTCCTGGGACAGCACCGGCCTGACCGGTCCGCACTCGCTCACCGTCAAGGTTGTCTCAACCGGCGGCTCGACGGCGATGAGCGCCGCCACCATCGTGACCGTGACCAGCCCGGCACCGACGGCCTCGGTCCAGTCACCGGCGGCCGGCTCGCAGGTGGCCGGCTTCGTCCCGGTCATCGGGTTCGGCGCTGTCGACGCCTCCCAGACCGACACCCCGCAGGCGCTGCAGCTCTACGTCGACGGCAAGTACAACGCGCAGAAGTCGTGCTCCGACGAGGATGCCGGCTGCACGGAGACGTTCTCCTGGGACACCACCAGCCTGTACGGGTCACACTCGCTGCAGGTGCGGATCCGTACCGGCAACGGCGTCCTGGCGATGAGCCTCCCCGTCACCGTGCAGGTCGGCGACCCGCCGGCGGCGCACATCAGCACCCCGGCGGCCGGCTCCCGGGTCACCGGCGTGGTCACCGTCACGGGTGTCGGCACTGTCGACGTCCTGCAGCCTGACACGGCAAAGTCCTTGCAGCTGCTGGTGGACGGGGCCGTCACGGCCACGGTCCCCTGCGGCGGCCCGGACCCGGCGAGCTGTCCGGCCAGACTGGCCTGGGACAGCACCGGCGCGGCCGGTCAGCACGAGCTGCAGCTCGAGGTGGCGAGCGCCAGAGGACAGACGGCACTGTCGCCGGTCGTCGTGGTGACGGCCGACAACCCCGCGCCGTCAGTGACTCTGAGCACGCCGGACGTCGTGTCCGGCGTCGGGCAGTTCAACGTCCGCGGCACCGTGGACGCCAGCCAGGCGGACGCCGGCGCCCTCGTACGATTGCTGGCCGATGGCCGCAGCGTCGGCACGGCAACCTGTCCGGCCGCCTCGAAGATCTGCGCGGTTGCCGTCAGCTGGGACAGCAAAGGCCTTGCCGGGCAGCACATCCTGCAGGCGCAGTTCACCACCACCCGCGGCCGTACGGTGTCCAGTGCCCCCAGCCCGGTCTGGGTCTTCAGCGCGGTCAAGGTCGCGATCGCCCGACCGGTGCCCGTCGTCGTGGGCCGTACGGGAACCATCGCCGGCCGGGTGATCGCTCCTGACGGCAGCGGGGTGGCCGGTGCCAGCGTCCGGGTCGTCGTGCGCAACTCGTTGGGCCGACCCGGGACGGACCTCACCGTCCTGACCGGGCCGACCGGGGCCTTCACTGCCAGCTACAGGGCGGTCAGCAAGTCCTCGGTCAGTGCGGTGGTTCGCCTCAGTCCGGCACGGCGCCAGCCGGGCGAGCGCCCGCGTGACCGTCGTGGCGGTGCCGAGCTGCACCCTGCAGGTCAGGGTCAGCCGCGGCGTTGCCGACCCGGTGGACTGCCGGCTGGGCGACCTCGGTCGAGGCACCAGGGTCGCCCTGCAGTCGCGCCGCGGAGGCCGCTGGCGGACGCTGACCTCGGCGCGGAGCACCGGGGCGACGTGGACGACCGGCTACGTGTTCCGGGCCAAGGGGACGGTCTGGGTACGGGTGTCGGTGGCCGCCGGCAAGGACTTCGGCGCAGCCGCAAGCACTCCGGTCAAGGTTGTCGTGGGCTGACGCCGGGCCCCGCCGGGACCGGGCCGGTGGAATCGCGCACGACCAGCTCGGTCGCCAGTTCGACGTGCAGCGCCTCCAGCCGGTGCCGCTCGAGCAGCCGGATCAGCAGCGTCACCGCCATCCGCCCCATCTCCTGCAGCGGCTGCCGGACGGTGGTGAGCATCGGCTGGCTGGCGGTGGCCAGGTCGATGTCGTCGAAGCCGGCGATCGACAGGTCGTACGGGACCCTGAGGCCGTGCTCGTGCGCGGCCGCGAGTGCCCCGATCGCTGCCTTGTCGTTGAAGCAGACCAGCGCGGTGGGACGCTCGGCCAGGCCGAGAAGCTCCTGCGCAGCCGCATATCCGGCCTGGACCGTCGCGTGGGCACTGCGGACCAGTGCCGCCGAGGGCAGCACCCCCACGTCGGCCATGGCGGAGCTGTGCCCGGCGAGCCGGTCGTTGCTGGCCAGCCAGTCCTTGGGACCGGCGATCACGCCGATGCGGCGGTGGCCGAGCTCGACCAGGTGCCGGCTGAGCTTGCGGGCACCGGCGAAGTGCGCAGCTGACACGGCGACGATGTCCCGTGGCATCGTCTCGCGCGGGTCGACCACGACGAACGGGAACTTCCGCGACCGCAGGGCAACCAGCTGTTCGCTCGGCTCGGGCGGCAGGATCATGATGGCGCCGCTGATGCCGGGCCTGGCGTGCAGCCCGGGCAGGACGGCCGCCTGCTGGCTGGCCTCGCCGGCGTTGAGGACGAGCTGTTTCCCGTACAGCTCAAGGGTTTCGGCGATCGAGGAGACGATCAGGCCGAAATAGTCGGTCAGCAGGTAGGGGCAGCGGACGTAGACGGAGCCGACCGTGGTGCGGGCCCTGGTGGCGCGAGGTCCGGGTGCGTGCTCGCCCAGCCGCTGGACGGCCTGCCGGACCAGGTCGCGGGTCTCGGGAGACACGCTCGCGTGGTCGTTCAGGACCCGGGAGACGGTCGCGATCGAGACGCCGGTCTCCGCGGCGACGTCGCGGACGGTGGCCCGGCTGCCCAGCGGCTTATCCATGCGTTACACGCCTGTGTTTCACGAGCGCAGCATAGCCACGTCCCACCCAACAAGTGAAGGGCCTCCAGGTCTATTGACACCGGGACCGAGGGCTGCTTGGGTCCGATATGTCGGCAACGTCGCCGATTTGTTCCACGCCTGTTACATCGGGCGGTTCACCCGAGGAGAGCGATGAGAAGGCGTCCTTTGACATTGGCCGCGGCAACCTCAGCTGTCGCACTGAGCCTGATGGGGGTGCCGGCCGCTCAAGCCGCCCCCTCCGTCAGCAGCCCGGCCGGCCACGTCTGGATCACGACCCCCGACGGGTCCTTGAAGATGAGCGACCAGGGCACCGTGGCGTTCCAGGGCGGTGCTCCCGGTGCCGAGACGGTCGTCGTCGACCCGAGCCGGACGTTCCAGACCATGACCGGCTTCGGCGGTTCGATCACCGACTCCTCGGCGGCTGTCCTGTACGGCCTCTCGCCGTCCGCCCGCGAGGCGACGATGCGCATGCTGTTCGACCCCACGACCGGTGACGGCCTGAACTTCCTGCGCCAGCCGGTCGGGGCCTCCGACTTCGTCGCCACCCAGGACTACACCTACGACGACCTGACGGCGGGGCAGACCGACTATCTGCAGCAACACTTCTCGATCGCCCATGACACCGCGCAGATCCTGCCGCTGCTGCGCAAGGCCGAGCAGCTCAACCCCGAGCTGACCGTGATGGCCACGCCCTGGAGCCCTCCGGCCTGGATGAAGACGAACGGCTCGCTGGTCGGCGGCCGGCTCATCGACGACCCCAAGGTCTACTTCTCCTACGCGCTCTATCTGCTCAAGTTCGTCGAGGCCTACCGTGCCAACGGCGTGCACGTGGACCTGATCAGCGTTCAGAACGAGCCGCAGAACCGTACCCCCAGCGGCTATCCCGGCACGGACCTGCCGGCTGTGCAGGAGGAGAAGGTCATCGAGGTCCTCGGCCCGATGCTGCGGCTGGCCGGGCTGAAGACCCAGATCCTCGGCTACGACCACAACTGGTCGGAGCACCCCAACGACATCGCGTCCTCGCCACCGGACGAGATCTCCGACAACAACAACTACCCGCAGGAGATCCTCAGCTCGGCAGCGGCGAAGTGGGTCGCAGGGACGGCCTACCACTGCTACTACGGGGATCCCAGTGCGATGACGGCGCTGCACAACGCCTACCCGAACAAGGACATCTACTTCACCGAGTGCTCGGGCAGTGTCTCCTCGGTGCCGGCGAACACCTTCTCCGACACCCTCAAGTGGGACTCGCGCAACCTCGAGATCGGGGCGACGCGCAACTGGGCAAAGTCGGTGGTGAACTGGAACGTCGCTCTTGATCCCAGCGGCGGTCCGCACGTCGGTGGTTGCGGAACGTGCACCGGGATCCTGACGATCGGCCCTGGCGACACAGTCACTCCGGACGCGGAGTACTACGCCCTGGGTCACCTCAGCCGGTTTGTGCGGCCGGGTGCGGTACGGATCGCCAGCACGTCGTTCGGCACGGTCGGCTGGAACGGCCAGATCATGGATGTCGCGTTCCGCAACCCCGATGGCTCAACGGTTCTCGTTGCCCACAACGAGAACGACAACCCGCAGGCCTTCTCCGTCAGTGAGAATGGCCAGCACTTCGACTACACCCTGCCCGGCGGCGCACTGGCCACTTTCGTCTGGCCTTCGGCGCCGAGGCCGTCGGACGGGCTCCGAGCGGTCGACCCTGCCGGCTGGACGGCGACGGGCGTGCCGTCCGGTCCGGCGGATCCCTGCTGCTCGGGCGATGTGGTCAGCCACGCCGTCGATGACGACGCGTCGACCCGCTACTCCTCAGGGGCGGCGCAGACGCCCGGCCAGTACGTGCAGGTCGACCTCGGCCGCGCCAGGTCGTTGGCCGAGGTCGTCTTCGACACGGGCGCCAGCACCGGTGACTACCCCAGGGGCTACGCGGCCACGGTCAGCACGGACGGGGTGCACTGGCGAACCGTTGTCGCTGACGGCGTCGGGACCGGACAGCTGACGACGGTCGCCCTCGATCGCCGCCAGGTCCGCTACGTCCGGCTCACCCTGACGGCGGCGAACGGCTCGTGGTGGAGCATCGCCGACATCCGGGCGTACCAGGCCGGTGGGGGGTAGCCCGGGTCTCCAGGGAGCTGACCGACTGCGGTAGAACAGGGAGTCCACACCACCGGGAGGCCCTGTGACCAGCGCGACGCACCTGCGCAGTGGCGGGGTCAGCGTGGTCGTCGACCACTCCGGCCCCGGCCTCCCGGCGATCGTGCACTGGGGTGCCGACCTCGGCGAGCTCGACGAGGCGGGGTTGACCAGCGTGCTGCTGGCCAACCGGCTGCCGGCCCGCAGCCAGGGCCCGGACGATCCGGTACGGGTCGCGGTGCTGCCTGAGCACGCGACCGGCTGGCTCGGCCGGCCCGGCCTCGCCGGGGCGTTCGCCGACGGCACCGACTGGGCCCCACGGTTCACCGTGTCGGACGTGGAGTCGACGGCGACATCTCTCGTCGTGCAGGCGGTGTCGGGGTCGGGCCTGCATCTCAGCACCGAGCTGGTCCTGTCACCGCAGGGGCTGCTGCGCGCACGGCACAGCCTGCGCAACGACGGCCGCGCCCCGTACGACCTGCACTCGCTCGTGGTCGCCCTGCCGGTGCCGCCGGTGGCGCAGGAGCTGCTCGACCTGACCGGCCGGTGGTGCAGGGAGCGGTCGCCGCAGCGCAGGCAGTTCGACGTCGGCAGCTGGCTGCGCGAAGCCAGGGGTGGCCGCAGTGGGCACGACTCGTCGACTGTGTTGCTCGCCGGCGAGCCCGGGTTCGGCTTCCGGCACGGCGAGGCGTGGGGGGTTCACCTTGCGTGGGCCGGCAACGGCATGGCCTGGGCCGAGCGCAGCTTCACCGGCACGTCGGTGCTCGCCGCCGGCGAGCTGCTCCAGCCGGGGGAGATCGAGCTCGCGCCGGGGGACTCGTACCAGATGCCTTGGCTGTTCGGGGTCTGGAGCGACCGCGGCCTGGACGGGATCAGCGACCGCTTCCACCAGTGGCTGCGGGCAAGGCCGGGACACCCGAGCCGGCCGCGGCCGGTGACGCTGAACGTCTGGGAGGCGGTCTACTTCGACCACGAGCTCGGCACGCTGCTGACCTTGGTCGAGCAGGCACGCCAGGTCGGGGTCGAACGGTTCGTCCTCGACGACGGCTGGTTCCGGCACCGGCGCGACGACACGGCCGGTCTCGGCGACTGGTACGTCGACGAAACCGTCTGGCCACAGGGACTCACGCCACTGGTCGACGCGGTGACCGGGGCCGGCATGGAGTTCGGGCTGTGGTTCGAGCCCGAGATGGTCAACCTCGACTCCGACCTGGCCCGGGCGCATCCGGAGTGGCTGCTCGGTGCCTCCAGCGGGCTGCCCGGCGACCAGCGCCACCAGCAGGTCCTGGACCTCGGGCAGCAGCCGGCCTGGGACTACCTGCTCGAACGGATCGACTCGCTGCTCTCCGAGTACGCGATCGGCTATCTGAAGTGGGACCACAACCGGCACCTCGTCGCCGCATCCGGACACGACGGGAGGGCCGGCGTGCATCGGCAGACCCTCGGCCTCTATGCCCTGCTCGACGAGCTGCGCCGGCGGCATCCCGGGCTCGAGATCGAGAGCTGCGCCTCCGGCGGCGGCCGGGTGGACCTCGGCATCCTCGAGCACACCGACCGGGTCTGGACGAGCGACTGCAACGATGCCCTGGAGCGGCAGTCGATCCAGCGCTGGACCGGGCTGTTGCTGCCGCCGGAGCTGATGGGTGCCCACGTCGGCCCGACCCGGTCGCACACGACGCACCGGACGCACGACCTGTCCTTCCGTGCGGCGACCGCGCTGTTCGGTCACTTCGGTATCGAGTGGGACATCTCTGCCGCGGACCCGGCGGATCGTGAGGAGCTGAGGCTCTGGATTGCCTTGTACACAAGGCTTCGCGGGCTGCTGCACACCGGCGACGTCGTACGTGGTGACTCGCCGGACCCTGCCTACTGGCTGCACGGCGTCGTCGCTGCCGACCGCAGCGCCGCGGTGTTCGCGTTCGTCCGGCTGACCACGTCGGTGGTCGAGAACGTCGGCGCTGTCCGGCTGCCGGGCCTGGACCCGTACCGGACCTACGTCGTGCGCGCCGTCTCCCCGGGGGCGCAGCCGCTTGAGCTCGAGGCCACCGGCAGGGTGCTGGGCGAGGTCGGGATGCAGGGGCCCGCCCTGCACCCAGAGCACGCCGTGGTCGTCGAGCTCACATCGCGCTGAGTGCGGCAGTTGCGTGAGGCGGTGGGTGCGTGAGCGTCAGGCGTTGGACGCGGTGGGGCGCGTCAGGCGTCTAACACAGGGCAGTGCTCAGATCGAGCGGAGCAGCTCATCGATGGCTGCGCTGGTCTCCGCCGGTCGCTCGACGGGCGCGAGATGCCCCGTCCGCTCGAGGTCGAGCCGGCGGGCACCGGCGATGCCCTCGGTCAGCTGGTCGGCCGCTGCCTGCACTCCGCCGAGGTCGCAAAGCCCGTTGACGACCAGGGTGGGCACCGATACCTCGTGCAGCCGGCCGGCCGCCGGCGGCCGCAGGTGCCGTTCCGGGAAGGCCGGGCTGGACCACTCGCGCGCGAAGACATCGGCGCACATCAGCAGGGCCTGGTCCCGTACGGCCGGCTCGAGGTCGTCGAGGCTCCGGCCGGGTCCGGCAACCATCAGGGCGACGTTGGCAGCTGCCATCGCCGCGACGTCTGCCGGGTCGGGTTCCAGGTCCCGTTGCGCATAGCGGGACAGCCGCTCGGGCGGCACCGCCGCGCGGGCCGAATTCTCCGTCTGGGCAAGGGATTCGGCGGGCCAGGCGAAGCCGGAGAACACCGCGGAGACGAGCACCAGCCCGTCGACCCTGCCCGGTTGGGCGAGGGCAGCGTCGAGGGCGTAGCAGCCGCCCATCGATGCGCCCACCAGCGTCGCCGACTCGATCTCAAGTGCGTTCATCAGAGCGAGCAGGTCCTCGTGGTGGGCGACCTCCGCGCTGAGGTCGGACGAGCCGCCGTACCCGCGCCAGTCGTAGCGGATCGTCCGGTGCGTCCGGGACAGGACGGCGAACTGCCGGTCCCACATCCGCCGGTCGGCCAGCCCGGCGTGGACCAGGACCACGACCCGGCCGGTGCCGCTGTCGTCGTATCCGAGCACTCCGCCCGGGATGCTGACCGTCGCCATGGGCCAACAGTAGGGGAGCGGTGGCCCCCACTTGGCCGCCTCGCTCGACTTCTGCGCCGCGCTCGGGTACGGCGAGGCTTTCGTCTACGGCGTGCGCAACCGGTCGGCCTGCCGCGCGAGCTCGAACAAGCGCTCGGCGTCCTTCAGGGCTATGGCGAGCGCGATGCCGGCGCAGGCGACCAGGCCGCCGAGCAGGACCACCCGCCAGGGGCTGGCCGGCGGGGCCGGTGCGCGGAGGGCCTCGATGCGTGCTGCCACGTCTTGGACTCCGGGCAGCACGACGGCGGGCACGGTCAACCGCGTTCCTGTTCCGGCTTGGGTCAACGCGTCGGCGAGGGTGTGCCGCTGATAGGTGGAGGCAGCCTTCTCGTCGGCCCAGCGTTCGCAGGCAGCTGCTGTCGCCGCCGGGAGGCGACGCAGCAACGGGTTGCCAGCAGCCGCGAGCAGGGCTGCGGCCTGATGGAGGTGGTGGTGCCCGGACAGGTGAGCGCGTTCGTGGGCCAGCATCGCCCGGCGTTCAGCACCATCCAGGCGGCGCAGCAGACCAGTGGTCGCGACGATCCGGCCGGGGCGGCCCGGTATGGCGTAGGCGGCCACATCCGGGGTGTTGATGACCGCAAGCTCGCCGCCGTGGGTGGGCAGCGCGTCGGCGAGCCGGTGAGCCTCCCGCACCGCCTGCACGCGACGGACAGCGGTGACCGCGACCCGGGCGAGCAGTGCCACTGCGGCGATCAGCGCGAGCGCGGCCACCGGAGTGGTGACCGGGTCGTGGCGGCGCAGCACCCCGTCGGACCAGTGGCCCTGCGCGGCCAGCACCGGTGCCTGGGCGAGCAGGGTGAAACCGAGCAGGCACAAGGAAACCCCCGCTGCCGCCGACGTGAGGAAACCGCCCACGCCGAGCAGCCAGGTCGCCGCACCGGGCCGGAGCCGCCGGGCGATCGGAGGGCCGGTCAGGCCGAACACGGCCGCGACCATCAGCGGGAGGTAGACGGCAAGGCCCATCAGCCGGGGTCCGGCTGTTCTCGCTGCAGCAGCTGGGACAAGGTCGCTTCCTGCTCGGCGGTCAGCGTGTCCAGGAACCGGGTGAGGACAGCGGCATGGTCCCCGCCCCGGTCGAGCATCGCCCGCATCCGTTGCGCCGCAAGGCCGGGCTCGTCCAGCACCGGCGTGTAGGCGTACGCGCGACCCGACGGCTCGCGAACAACAGCGCCCTTGGTGTGCAGTCGGGTGAGGATCGTCTGCACCGTGTTGTAGGCCAGACCCGCGTGGAGGGATTCGGCCACCTCCGCCGGGGTCAGCGGCTGTCCGGCGGCCCACAGCGCGGCGAGCACCTCCGACTCCAGGCTGCCTGCCTCGCGCCGCTTGCGTGCCATCCGCGTCCTACCTCGCTTCTCTGCTGCAATGCTCCTACAGTACAGTAGGTGTTAATCTCCTACACTGCTGTAGGCGGCGGGGCCCCCGTCAGGGCCGCGGAGCCCGCTTTCCCTCTACCGAAAGCAGAAGCATGATCACCTATCTCCAAGCCACGCTGATCGGCCTGCTGCAAGGCGTGACCGAGCTGTTCCCCGTGTCCAGCCTCGGCCATTCGGTGCTGGTGCCCGCGTTCATCGGCGGCAGCTGGGAGCACCTGGTCACCGAGTCCTCCAGCGGGGACTCCGGCACCAGCCCCTACCTCGCGTTCATCGTGGCGCTGCACTGCGCCACCGCCCTGGCTCTGCTGCTGTTCTTCCGCAACGACTGGGTGCGGATCATCCGCGGGTTCCTGCGGTCGCTGCGGCCCTCGATCGCGGCTCGGCGCATCGTCACCGCGGACACCGACGAACGCCTCGCCTGGCTGATCGTCGTCGCGACCATTCCGGTCGGCATCACGGGGCTCGCCCTGGAACACACCTTCCGTACGTTGTTCGCGAAGCCGCTCGCGGCCGCGATCTTCCTGACCATCAACGGGCTGATCCTGCTCGCCGGCGAGCGGCTGCGGCGCAGCGCAGCGGTCGACCCTGAGGACGTCGAGCTGACAGTGGATGCGCCGCTCACCACCTCCGGTGGTGTCGCCACCGTGACAGCTGCTGCCCCGGCGGTGCCCCGGCGCCGACTGGCAACCCTGAGCTATCGGGAGGCCGGCATCATCGGTTTCTTCCAGACGTTCGCCCTGCTCGCCGGCATCAGCCGCTCCGGCATCTCGATGGTCGGCGGTCTGACTCGCGGGCTGTCCCACCGGGACGCCGCCCGGTTCTCCTTCCTGCTCGCCACCCCGGTCATCTTCGCCGCCGGCCTGCTCAAGGTACCGACGCTGTTCGGCCCGGCCGGCAAGCACATCCACGGACAGGTGCTCGTCGGTGCGCTGGTCGCCGGAGTCGCCTCGTACGTCTCCATCAAGTGGCTCACCAGGTACTTCGAGACCCGCACCCTGACACCGTTCGCGGTGTACAGCCTGGTCGCCGGTGTGGTCTGCATCGTGCGATTCGCCTGACCAGCGATCACCGCGGAACGCCGTCGCGTTCGAGCGCCGCCTGATGCCATGGCGCCGGGTCAGCCGCGCCAGTGGTCGATGCGGTGCCGGTCGGGCGTGAAGCCGTGGTCGACACCCCAGAGCACCGCCTGGGTACGGCTCCCGGCGCCGATCTTGCGATAGATCGTGCGGATGTAGGACTTGACCGTGTTGGGGCTGAGATAAGTCAGCTCCGCGACCTCGGCGTTGCTCTTTCCCTGGGTGATGAGGGCCAGGATCTCCGACTCCCGATCGGTGAGGCCCTCGCCCCGCCCGGGCCAGTCGAGTCCGACAGCGGTACGGGAACGTGCCGGCGGTTCGCTGATGACCACCTCACCGGCGTGCACCGCCTCCAAGGCGCTGACCAGGTCGCGGGCGGTCAACGTCTTGGACAGGTAGCCGCTGACGCCACGCTGCCGCGCGTTGGCGACGAGTCCGGGATCGAAGTTCCAGGTGTAGACCACGACCCGGCGGGCGTTCGGGTTGTCCACGAGGACGGCGATCTCGTCGCGGTCGGACTCGGGCTGGGCGAACGCGTCGTACAGCACGATGTCCACCGTCTCCTTGACCGGCTCGTTGGTGTCCATCTCCACGACCTGGATGCGGTCCTGGTAACGGCTGAACATGTGGGCCACACCGGCCAGCACGACGTCGTAGTCATCCACCAACGCAACCGTGATGGGTTTCCCGCTCCTGGGGACGGCCATAGCGTAAGATTAACCTCCTTTCGGGTGTACCGCACCAGCCCTAGGGGTGTTTGAGTGGACCCGTAGGTGGAAGGCACAACGTCGTCCACGGCTCCAGCAAGGCAGTCTGCCCGGAAGGCTCCTCATGCCCAGCCAGATCCGTAGCCGGACCAGCCAGTCGGCGCTGCCCCCGAAGGCTGCGCGATGTCGCTGATCGTCGGCAGCCGCCCGGAGGGACCTTTCACGGTCATCTCCGTCGCCGGGGAGATCGACATGGCTACGGTGTCCGGCCTTCGCGACGCGTTGGAGACGGCGCTGCACCAACCCGACCCGCGGCTGATCCTGGATCTCAGCCGGGTCGACTTCTGCGACTCCAGCGGCCTGGCCGTGTTGGTCGCCGCCCGGCGGAGGCTTCCCGCAGAAGCCCCGCTCCGGCTGGCCGGGGCACAGCCGATCGTTGCCCGGGTGTTGCAGGTCACCGGGCTGGCCGAGGTCTTCCCGCAGTTCCGCTCTGTCACGGAAGCGATCAATGCAGCCGACAGCTCAACGACCGCCTGAGCCGCGACCCGCCGAGGTCGACATCATCCGCACCGCCGCCCCGCGCGGTTGGCGCAGCTATCTCAAAGCGCTGGGGCCAGGGCTGGTCACCGGCGCCTCCGATGACGACCCGTCCGGCGTGGCCACGTACTCGCAGGCCGGCGCGCAGTTCGGCCTGGGGCTGCTCTGGGTCTCACTGCTGACGCTGCCGCTGATGGCCGGCGTGCAGGAGATCTGCGATCGGACGGCGTTGGCCACCGGCCGTGGACTCGGCGAGCTGGCAGCCAGCAAGTTCAGTCGTCGGTCAAGACCGCTGCTGGTGCTGCTGATCACGGCCCTGATCGTGGCCAATGCGCTGAACATCTCGGCGGACCTGGTCGCTGTCGGGTCGGGGATGAACCTGCTCCACGCTGGGCCGATCTGGCTGTGGGCACTGATCGCCGGGGTCGTCATCTCCGCCCTGGTGATGCTCGGGTCGTTCGCCCGGATCGCCCAGGTGTTCAAGTTGCTGTGCCTGCCGCTGCTCGCCTACTTCGTGGTGCTGTTCGCCGTCCGGGTGCACTGGGGCGATGTCGGCCGGCACCTGGTGGTGCCGCAGATCACGGTCAGCAGCAACTACCTCGGCCTGCTGGTCGCGGTTCTCGGCACCACGATCAGCCCCTATCTGTTCTTCTGGCAGTCGGCGCACCGGCTCGAGGAGCTCCGGGCGGAGCCGTTGGGAGGCGAACGGGCCGTCGGGTTGCCGCAGCGGGATCCGGATGAGGCGCGGCATCTGCAGCGGACCAGCCGCGCCGATGTCTTCGTCGGGATGACCTTCTCCAACGCCGTCATGTTCGCGATCATCGTCGTCACCGCTGTGACCCTGCACGGCAAGACGATCAGCTCGGCCGCCGATGCGGCCAATGCCTTGCGGCCGGTCGCCGGGCGCTGGTCCTCCACCTTGTTCGCGCTCGGTTTCGTCGGCACCGGGATGCTCGCCATCCCGGTGCTGGCCGGCTCCGGCGCCGCCGGGATGGCCGGCCTGCTCGGGAAGAAGTGGGGGTTCTCGCGCGACGTGCGCAAGGCACCGGTCTTCTACGGCCTGGTCGCCGTCGGCACGGTCGGCGGCACGCTGCTGAGCCTGTTGACCTCCAACCCGATCCAGCTGCTGGTGATCGTGGCGATCATCAACGGCATCGCCGCAGCGCCATTCCTCGCCCTG
Source organism: Frankiales bacterium (assembly GCA_033851655.1). Taxonomy (GTDB): domain Bacteria; phylum Actinomycetota; class Actinomycetes; order JAWWOL01; family JAWWOL01; genus JAWWOL01. Next base: position 29 of record JAWWOM010000134.1, on the reverse strand, counting down.
GTGATGCTCATCGCGCGCGACCGCGACCT
>JAWWOM010000133.1:0-3165 GCA_033851655.1 Frankiales bacterium | reverse complement strand
GTACGGAGGACCAGATCGCCGAGACGTTCGAGCGGCTCGCCCGCACCGGCGGAGACCCGGACGGGCACCGCGCGGCGATGGCGGCAGAGGCGCGCAAGGCCGCCGAGGCCGAACGGCGCCGGGCCGCGGGGAGCGACCTCACCCGGGAGGATGGGTGACCTCGACCGAGCGGCCTACTCTGGGGACATGACCGTCGAGCATCCCGGGCCGGACGAGCGAGACCGGATCGCCGACGAGCGCGACCGGATCGCCGACGCGCGGGACCGGCTTGCCGACGCGCGCGAAGATCTCGCCGACCAACGGGAGGGCCTGGCCGACGAACGCGAGCACGGGAGCGCTGGGCCACGCGATCCCTCCGCCGTCGGCGCCTTACGCGGATCCCGGTTGCGGCTGCTGGAGTCGGAGCAGGCACTCGACAGGGCACGCGGGGCCATCAGCCGTTCCGAGTCACGGCTCGACCGGCAACGTCTATCGCTCGAGACCGAAGACAACACCGGAGAGCAGCAGCAGCTGGAGGTCTCCCGCGAGATGCTCGCCAGCCGACGGGCCGTCGAGCCTCCCGGCGACGACAGCCGTCCGTGACAGGCGTCAGGGCGCCCGTCATCCTGCTGGGCGCCTCCGCCGGAGGCATCGAGGCCCTCAAGCTCGTGGTCGCCGGCCTTCCGGTGGACCTGCCGGCCGCGATCCTGGTCGTCCTGCACCTGGCACCCAGCGGGCCGAGTGTCCTGCCGCAGATCCTCGACCGGCACACCGCCCTGCCCGTCGTCGTCGCCAGGGACGGGGCCGAGCTCGTCCCGGGCACGATCCACGTCGGCCCGCCCGACCGGCACCTCGAGCTGAGCGACCGCACCATCCGGTTGACCACCAGTCCCCCGCAGGACTACCACCGGCCGTCGATCGACCGGCTGTTCTCATCAGCAGCGGAAAGCCTTGGTACGCGGGCGATCGGCGTCGTCCTCTCCGGTTGTCTGAACGACGGGTCACTCGGCCTGGCCGCGATAGTCCGCAACGGCGGCACGGCGCTCGTACAGGATCCGGACTCCGCCGCGTACCCGGACATGCCGGCCAGTGCGCTGCTTGCCGTGCCACAGGCCGTACGGGTGCCGATCGCCGAGCTGTCGGCAGCACTCGTCCGGCTCTGCGCCGGGACCGCGGTGGCACCGGCCGGATAGTCTGGCGCCAACCACGCGGAGGACGCGGGCTTCGGGCTGGAAAGGTGCCGACGTGACTGAGCCTGACAGCGCCTTCGAGGACCTGCTGCGTTACCTGCGGGACAGCCGGGGCTTCGACTTCACCGGTTACAAGCGGACCAGCCTGATGCGCCGCGTCGACCGGCGGATGCAGGACGCGGACATCCCTTCGTACGAGGCCTATCTGGACCTGTTGCAGGTGCGGCCCGAGGAGTTCACCGCGCTGTTCAACACCATCCTCATCAACGTCACGGACTTCTTCCGCGATGCCGACAGCTGGGAAGAGCTGCGGACGACGGTCCTGCCACCGCTGATCGAGCGCAAGGGCACCGAGCCGATCCGGATCTGGAGCGCGGGCTGCGCGACCGGCGAGGAGCCCTACACGCTGGCAATTCTGTTGGCCGAGGCGCTGGGCATCCAGGCGTTCCGGGACCGGGTGAAGATCTATGCGACCGACGTGGACGAGGAGGCCCTCGCCGACGCCCGCCAGGCCACGTATTCCCCGCGGGACATCACCGGAGTGCCGGAGCAGCTGCGCGACAAGTACTTCGAGATCGTCGACGAGCGGTACGTCTTCAGCAAGGACCTGCGCCGGGCTGTCATCTTCGGGCGCAACGACTTGGTCCAGGACGCCCCGATCTCGAGGATCGACCTGCTGGTCAGCCGGAACACGCTGATGTACTTCAACGCCGAGACGCAGGCCAGGATCGTCAACCGGTTCCACTTCGCGCTGGCGCCCGACGGTGTGCTGTTCCTGGGCAAGGCCGAGATGCTGCTCGGGCACGGTTCCCTCTTCGAAGCGCTTGACCTCAAGCGCCGCTTCTTCACCAGGGTGGCCAGCGAGGACCCCCGGCCGCTGCCCGACCAGGAGCTGGTGAGCGTCGACGTCGACCGGGTGCTCGAAGCCGCGCTTGCGGCGAGCCCAGTGGCGCAGGTGGTGCTCTCGACCGACAGCCGACTCGTGCTGGCGAACGACTCGGCGATCCAGCTGTTCGGCCTGTCCGCAAGGGATCTCGGCCGTCCGTTCCAGGACCTCGACCTGTCATACCGACCGGTCGACCTCCGCACGTCCATCGATGTGGCCGACTCCGAACGACGCGACGTCTGGCTGCGCGAGGTCGAGTGGACCCGGTCGCCCGGGGATCGGGCCTGGTTCGACGTGCAGGTGATCCCGCTGGGGACCCTGGACCGTGGCGTCGGCGTGTCCATCCACTTCCACGACGTCACCCGGCACCGCCGGCTGCACGACGAGCTCGAACAGACCCACCGGCACCTCGAGACGGCGTACGAGGAGCTGCAGTCCACCAACGAGGAGCTCGAGACCACGAACGAGGAGCTGCAGTCGACGGTTGAGGAGCTGGAGACCACGAACGAGGAGCTGCAGTCCACGAACGAGGAGCTCGAGACCATGAACGAGGAGCTGCAGTCGATGAACGACGAGCTCCAGGCCATCAACGAGGAGCTCCGGGACCGGACGACGGCGCTCAACGACGTCAACGGCTACTTCGACTCGGTCCTGACCAGCCTGCAAGCCGGCGTGATCGTCGTCGACCCCGAGCTGCGCGTGCTCACCTGGAACCGCCAGGCCGAGGAACTCTGGGGCCTGCGTGCCGACGAGGTGGCCGGCCAGCACCTGCTCAACCTGGACATGGGCCTCCCGGTCGACGACGTCCGTCCGCTGGTACGGGCAGCGTTGGCCGACGGCGCCGAGCCGCAGACCCGGGAGGTCGCGGCCCGCAACCGTCGCGGCCGCGACGTGACGATCCGGCTCGTCTGCACGGGGATGAATGCCCCCGGCCGGGACCCACGCGGCGTGGTCCTGGTGATGAACGAGATCGCCTGATCCTTTATCCGGACAAACCTCGGCACAGCGCTCTTTCGAGTTGCAAAGTGCTGGTGGATCGGGTGCTATTTCTCCCTGGACCGTTGCGTATCCCGCGCAGGCGGCCCAGGATAGTCGGGTAGGAATCTAGGC
>JAWWOM010000113.1:0-9753 GCA_033851655.1 Frankiales bacterium | reverse complement strand
TCGGGGCGGATGTGCTCGGGCTCGCCGACGTGGGGCGCCGCGATCTCGCGCCAGCGGGAGGTGATCGGCAGCCGGCGATCGCGCCCGAAAGCCTTGAGCGTGGTCTTGGGTCCCGGCGGGTACTGCCGCCGCTTGTACTCCGCCGCGTCCACCATCCGGATCACCCGTTCGACGAGCAGCGGTTCGTGCCCGGCGGCGATCAGCTCGTCGTGGCCGAGGTCGCGCTCGATGTAGTCGTCGAGCAGCGCGTCCAGGACCTCGTACGAGGGCAGGCTGTCGGTGTCGAGCTGGCCGGGGGAGAGCTCGGCGGACGGCGGCTTGCTGATGCTGTTCTCCGGGATCGGCGGGGTCTCGCCCCGGGCCTCGGCCACCGCGTTGCGCCACCGGCACAGCTCCCACACCAGCGTCTTGAAGACGTCCTTGATCGGCGCGAAACCACCGGCCGAGTCGCCATAGAGCGTGGAGTAGCCGGTCGCGAGCTCGCTCTTGTTACCGGTCGTCAGCACCAGGTGCCCGTGCTCGTTGGACAGTGCCATCAGCAGGGTGCCCCGAACCCGCGCCTGCAGGTTCTCGGCGGCCAGGCCGTGCAGCCCTCCACTGCCCTGGAGGGCACCCTGATAGGCGGCGACCATCGGCTCGATCGGCACGACGGTGTACGAGATCCCTTGCCGCGCAGCCAGTTCGCGCGCGTCGTCGACGGAGTGATCGCTCGACCAACGGCTCGGCATCCCGATCGTGTGCACCCGCTCCGCGCCGAGGGCGTCGACAGCGATGGTCGCCACCAGAGCCGAGTCGATGCCTCCCGAAAGGCCCAGCACCACGGAGCGGAAGCCGTTCTTGGTGACGTAGTCGCGGGTCGCGGTCACCAACGCGGCGTAGACCTCTGCCCGTTCGTCCATCGGCTCGCTCACCGACGCCGTGGCCGGCTCGTAGGCAGTGACCGGCTCGACCGACAACGTCAGCCGTTCGATCGTCATCATCGTGCCGTCGAGAACATCGACCGGGCCGGCCACCGAGCTGGTCCCGTTCGGCAGGTCGAGGTCGGTGACCAGCAGGGTCTGGTCGAACTGGCCGGTACGGGACAGCACGGTGCCATCGGCCGCAACCGTCAGTGACCCACCGTCGAAGACCAGCTCGTCCTGGCCGCCGACCTGGTTGACGTAGACCAGCGCTGCTCCGGCCTCGCGGGCCCGCCGTCCGGCGAGACCGGACCGGTAGCCGACCTTGCCCTGCTCGTAGGGGGAGGCGTTGATGCAGACCACAAGTCCCACGCCAGCAGCGGCGGCCGCGGCGATCGGGCCGCCCTCCTGCCAGAGGTCCTCGCAGATGCACAGGGCGATGTCGATCCCGTGCAGTCGCACGACCGGCAGGGTGGCGCCGGGGACGAAGTACCGGGCCTCGTCGAAGACCCCGTAGTTGGGCAGGTGGTGCTTGGCGTAGCGGGCGACCACCCGGCCCCCGTACAGCAGGGCGGCGGCGTTCTCCGGCTCCCGGGCCGGCCGGCCGAGACGGGGGAGGGCATGCGGCGCCCGGTCGAGGTAGCCCACCACGACAGCGACGTCGCCCAGGCCGTCGGCCTCGAGGTCGAGGGCCAGCCGCTCGAGGGCTGCCCGCGCCGCCTCGACGAAAGAGCCCCGCAGCACCAGGTCCTCCGCCGGGTAACCGGTCAGCGTCATCTCGGGGAAAGCGACCAGGTGGGCGCCCTCGGCGGCTGCCTGCTTGGTCCAGTCACGGACGATCGACGCGTTGCCGGGCAGGTCCCCGACCGTGGTGTCGACCTGTGCAAGTGCCACCCGCAGCTGTGCCACGACCTGCCTCCTCCACGCGCCGGTTTGGAGCAGTTCCCAGCCTAGTGGGGGCGGTTCGCCGGGCATCGGCGAAAAATTGTCGCGAACTGGTAACTGGCTGTGACGGGGCCCCGGGAAAGCGGGATCAGTCCGGACAACAGCGCGCAAAACAGCCGAGCCAGCATTAGGCCATTCTGGTTACGGTGCGTAGCAAATGGCGGGTCCGACCGGGTGACGTACGCGTCGGAGCGTGAACGTCGGTTGCTCTCCGTGGTCATCGACCCTATTCTGGGCCGAGTCGAGACACACCGGTGGCGGGGGCTACGGAGAAGTTCTCGGCAGCTGCCCAGCCCAACTTGAGTAGTCGTTGCTCTGCATTTTCCGCGAGACCACGGAGCGTCATGAACCTGTACCAGCGCCTCACCGCCCGCCGCATCACCACGCCGATCGCGGTCGTGGCGGTGGTCACCGCGATGCTGCCCGTGCTGTCCGCGGGATCCGCCCGGGCGGTCAGCCCCGGGATCCACGTCAACTTCCAGCCCGCGGGGGCGGTGCCGGCCGGCTACACCGCCGACACCGGGGCCGCGTACAACGGCACGAGCGGTTGGCAGGACACCAGCGGCACCCCGATCTCGATGACGGGCAACACCCGCATCCGCAACTCGGCTGCTTCGCCGGACGCGCGCTACGACACCTTCCTGATCATGCAGCTGCTCCCGACCAGCAGCGGCAACCAGACCCCCGGCCGCTACGTCGCAGCGCTGCCGAACGGCTCGTACGACGTGACTGTCGGTGTCGGTGACGTCGCAGCGGTCAACTCCGTCGACGAGATCACCGCGCAGCCAGGCACTCCGGACGTCACCACGATCGTCGACCACTACGTGCCGACCGCCGCCAACCCGTTCGCGACCGCGACAAAGCGGGTCACGGTGAGCAACGGCCAGCTCGTCCTCGACGCGACCGGCGGCACCCAGACCAAGATCGACTTCGTAGATGCGGTGCCGGCCGCCGCCGACACGACCGCGCCGATCACCAACGTGACGCTCTCGGGCGCCCAGAGCGGCGGGGCCGGTTCACCGTACGTCGGCGCGGTCACTGTCACTGCCAGCGCGACCGACAACGTCGGCGTCACGGCGACCACCTACACCGTGGACGGCGGCGCCGCGATCCCGTACACCGCGCCGTTCAAGGTCTCCACGGTCGGCAGCCACACGGTCGTCGTCACCGCGAACGACGCTGCCGGCAACGCAGGGCCGGCCACCGCGACCTTCAGCATCACCAGCCTGCTGCCGACCAGCGTGCACACCAACTTCCAGCCGACCGGCACCGTCCCGGCCGGCTACACCGCGGACACCGGCAAGCCGTTCAACGGCACCACCGGCTGGACCGACGTGAGCGGCACCCCGCTGGACATGACGGCCAACACCCGCATCCGCAACTCGGCCGCCTCGCCGGACCCCCGCTACGACACGCTGCTGGTCATACAGGGCCTGAGCGGTCAGCTCACCCCGGGTCGCTGGACCACGCCGCTGAGCAACGGCAGCTATGACGTGACCGTCGGCGTGGGCGACGCCACCGCGACCAACTCCGTGTACGAGATCATCGCCGAGCCGGGCACCGCCAACGCGACCACGATCGTCGACCACGTCGTGCCGACCGCTGCCAAGCTGTTCACCACGGTGACCAAGCGGGTCACGGTCTCGGACGGCACCCTGGTCCTCGACGCGACCGGAGGCACCCAGACCAAGATCGACTTCGTCGACGCCGTGCCGGCCGCCGCCGACACCACCGCCCCCGTCGTCACCAGCTCGCTCGCCGGCTCGCTCTCCGCCGGTGCCGGCAGCCCCTACGTCGGCGCGGTGACCGTGACCGCCAGCGCCACCGACAACGTGGCCGTCACCGCCCTCAGCTACACCGTGGACGGCGGCCCCGCGACCCCGTACACCGTGCCGTTCAAGGTCTCCGCGGTCGGTGACCACACCGTCGTCGTGACCGCCGTGGACGCCGCTGCCAACGCCGGCACCTCCACCTCGACGTTCACCGTCGGCAGCCTGCTGCCGACCTCGGTGCACGTGAACTTCCAGCCCGCCGGGACCGTCCCGGCCGGCTACACCGCCGACACCGGCAAGGCCTTCGACGGCACCTCCGGCTGGACCGACGTCAGCGGCACCCCGCTGGACATGACGGCCAACGTCCGGATCCGCAACTCGGCGGCCTCGCCGGACGCCCGTTACGACACCTTCGTGATCATGCAGGGCCTGAGCGGTCAGCTGACTCCCGGCCGCTGGAGCACCCCGCTGAACAACGGCACCTACGACGTGACCGTCGGGGTCGGCGACGCGACCGCCATCAACTCGGTCGACGAGGTCATCGCCGAGCCGGGCACGGCCAACGCGACCACGATCATCGACCACTACGTGCCCACCGCAGCCCTGCCGTGGACCACGGTCACCAAGCGGGTCACCGTCTCCAACGGCACCCTGGTGCTGGACCCGACCGGCGGCAGCCAGACCAAGATCGACTTCGTCACCGCCGTTCCCGCTGCGGCCGACACCCTCGCCCCGGTCGCCTCGGTCTCGCTGGCCGGCTCGCTCTCCGCCGGTGCAGGCAGCCCGTACGTCGGCGCCGTGACCGTGACGGCGGGCGCGACCGACAACGTGGCCGTGACCGGGCTCAGCTACACCGTGGACGGCGCCACCTCGACGCCGTACACCGCGCCGTTCAAGGTGGCGACGGTCGGCAGCCACACCGTCGTCATCACCGCGGTGGACGCGGCCGGCAACGCCGGCACCAGGAGTGCGACGTTCACCATCGCCAGCCTGTCGCCGATCAGCCTGCACGTGAACTTCGCGGCGCAGACCAGCGCGACGCCGGCCGGATACACCAACGACTACGGCGTCGCCTGGACCGACGCCGCCGGCCAGGGCTGGGAGTCCGCCACCGACGGGTCGCCCACCTCGCTGGTCGGCAACGGCCGCGAGCGCAACCTCGCCGCCTCGCCGGACAAGCGCTACGACACGATGATCCAGATGCAGCAGACGGCCTCCTCCTCCGGCGGCACGCAGACCCCGGGCCAGTGGGAGGCAGCGCTGACCAACGGCGACTACATGGTGACCGTCGCCGTCGGTGACGCGTCGGCGACCAACTCGATCGACCGGATCACTGTCGAGCCGGGCACGGCCAACGCCTCGGTCCTGATCAACAACTTCGTCCCGGCGGCGGGCAGCTACTTCTCCACCGTCACCCAGCGGGTCACGGTCTCCGACGGCAGGCTCACGCTGAACGCCACCGGCGGCTCCAACACCAAGATCGACTTCATCGACGCGGTGCAGGCGGCCCCGGACACCGCGGCGCCGACGGCGTCCATCGGCCTGGCCGGCTACCAGGTCTCGCCGAAGGTCTACGGCGGCAACGTCGTGGCGACCGTGACCGCAGCCGACGAGGCCGGCGGTTCCGGGGTCACCTCGGTCACCTACTCCATCGACGGTGCCGCCGCCAAGGCGTACACCGTGCCGGTCAAGGTGACCACCCTGGGCAGCCACACGATGACCGTCACCGCGACCGACAAGTCGGGCAACGTCTCGATCACCACCTCGAGCTGGACCCAGCAGGCGGCCAACCTGCCCCAGCTCGTGGTCAGCTCGCTGGACAGCGCCGCGCTGCACCAGGCCGCTCCCCGGCTGGTCTTCTCCGCGGTCAACGGGTTCGACCAGGCGCCGGTGCGCTACTTCACCTTTGCCAACACCGGCACCCAGCCCCTCACCGTGAGCGGTCTGCACTTCGCCGGCACGAACGCCTCGAGCTATGAGCTGGCCGACGGTCAGCCGGCCTCGCTGACCATCGCTCCCGGTGGCTCGTCGCAGGTCGGAGTGCGCTTCCACCCGAGCGTGCCGACCGGCTGCCCCAACGCGGCTGCGGTCTACGCCATCGGCACCATCAACCAGGACGCGACGCTGGTCTTCACGACCAACGACCCGCTGAACCCGACCGGCTCGGAGGCCGTCTCCGGCGTCAACAGCTGCTACGACGGTGGTGACGCCGAGCCGGTGCTCGACCAGATCATCCAGGGCCTCGGCTACAGCACGATCGTCGACTCTCCCGGCGCCGACCGCCGGTTCATCCCGATGGCGCGCTACCTGCCGGCCACCGACGAGATCCAGTCGCCGTACTTCGTCGCGGCCGACGCCACCCAGCCGGTCCAGGTGACGGCGCTCGCCCACTACAGCGGTCCGAGCCACTCGCCGAACGAGCCGGCCGGCTGGTACAACCAGGGCGCGGCGATGTCGTCGAGCTCGACCTGTAATGCCTCCTGCAAGCAGTTGTTCATCTTCCCGGTCGACCCGTCCTCGACCAACCTGGGCGAGTCCGAGAAGCTGCTGCCGCAGGCCACCGGAACGGTCAACTCCATGACCACGTTCAGCCCGGCCGGCGTGTTCGGGATGTACGGCGGCCTCGGCGGCGACTCGAGCTTCACCGACGACGGCCTCAACTGGGGCAACGTCACACCGCGGATCTACGAGCACAACGTCCGCGTGTTCCTCGCCTACGACGCCAACCGGGTGCTGATCCCGAACACCTACATCCTGGCCGACGACCCGGGCCGCAACCCCGGCGGCAAGAACAACGACTACCAGGACGTGGTCTGGCTCGTCAGCAACGTCGCTCCGGCGGTGGCGCAGGGTCCGTTGGTCGGTGCCGCCACGACGACCGATCTGACCAAGGGCGGCACCGTGGGCGCCGGCTGCGTGGTCAGCGGGTTCGACGGAGTGCTCGCCAACACCGGTGGTACGCAGTGCAACACGAGCAACGTCGCGTTCACCGGCGCCGGTCTGTCGCTGACCTCCACGGCCGGCCAGCTCACCGCCAACACGCAGCAGAACGCGCTGTACAAGTCCTTCGACGCCACCCGCGGTCAGTTCACGGTGGATGCCAAGGTGGTCGGCCCGATCACGACGCTGACCTCCGGCAGCCAGCAGATCGGCGCCTGGTTCGGGCCCGACCAGAACAACTGGGTCAAGGTCCAGGCCGACCACACCGGCGCCGGCGAGAACATCACGATGACCTATCGGGAGAAGGGCACGTCCAGCACCGTGGCGACGGTGGCCGTACCGGGTCTGACGACCGCCAGCACGGTCGACCTGGTGATCGTCGGGAACACTTCGGTGCCTGACCCGGCGACGGGCGCGGCGCACAACTTCCCACTGGACGAGGTCACCGTGTTCTACAGCCTCAACGGCGGCCCGCTGATCCAGGTCGGTACCGTCAAGTACCCCGCCGACGTGGAGACCTGGTTCTCGCGGATGGCCAAGGCCGGCATCCTGGTCAGCAACGCCGGCTCCGTGACCCCGGTCACGGCGCGGTTCGCCAAGTTCTCGATCACCGCTCCGTAGCACCGTACGAGCAGAGGCCCGGGACGCGCAGTCGGCGTCCCGGGCCTCTGCGTTTCCCGGCGCAGCCGGTGTCTGACCGTCAGGCCGTGGGCCCGCCGGCTCGCTTGCTGGGCTTGTGCTTCCCCCCAACCGCGGGGACGGTGACCGCCCCCGAGTGGTGGTCAAGGAGACGGGTCAGCAGCCCGGTCAGCTGGTCGCGCTCGGGTGCGGTCAGCGGCGCGAGCAGCTCGTCCTGGACCGAGGCGACGACCTTGTCCAGTCGGCGGAGCTGGCGCCGGCCCTGCGCGGTGATGGTGACGACGTTGCGGCGGCGGTCGGCGGCGTCCGGTGTGCGATCGACGTAGCCGCGATCGGCCAGCTCGTTGATCACGCCGACCAGGTCGCTGTGATAGAGGCCGGCACGGCGGCTGAGCAGGGCCTGGCTCGCCGGGCCGGCCTCCTGCAGGGAGGCCAGCACCGCGTAGTGCCACCTTCGGGCGTCCACGGCGGCCAACCTGTCGCTCACCAACCGGTCGGCGTACACGGCGGTGTGACCCAGCAGCCGACTCGGCAGGCCTCGCAGCCGGGAGGGGGTCACCTCGCCGGCGCTGTCGACCGCTTCGGGCATGTCGGCGCTGGTCTCCATGCGCGGCATCCTACTCGGTTGCGTTAGGACGACGAACGATGTAAGTTCCGGTAGTGTCATAAACGTTAGACGTGCTACCGGTAATCGGCCTACTGATACAGGCGGCCCCTGACCCCGACGAGAGAAGGACCAAGCGTGCCCACCATCGACGTACTGAACTCGACCATGCACTACCAGGAGGTCGGGACGGGGACGGCCTTCGTCCTGCTCCACGGCAACCCGGCCTCGTCGCACATGTGGCGCAACGTCCTGCCCCGGCTGGGCGAGGGCCGGTTGCTGGCGCCCGACCTGATCGGGATGGGAGGCTCCGGCAAACCCGAGATCGGCTACAGCTTCGCCGATCATGCCGCCTACCTTGACGCATGGTTCGAGGCCCTCGATCTGGACCGGGTGGTCCTGGTGGGCCACGACTGGGGTGGCGCCCTCGCCTTCGACTGGGCAGCGCGTCACCCGGACCGCGTCCTGGGTGTCGCGTTTCTCGAGAGCATCGTCAGGCCGATGGCCTGGGAGGACCTGACGCCCGCAGCGCGGCAGCGTTTCGAGCTGGTGCGCACGCCGGGCGTCGGCGACGACCTGGTCCTGGACGAGAACCAGTTCCTCCGTACGGCCTTCACCGGCGGGGTTCGCACACCGGTCGGTGCCGAGGACCTGGCCGCCTACCTCGCGCCCTATCCGACCCGGGAGAGCCGGCGCCCGATCCTCGCTTGGGCGCGGCAGATACCGCTGGGCGGGGAGCCGGTTGAGCTGGTCGCCCGGCTGGAGGCGTACGGCACCTGGCTGGCGATGAGCACCAGCGTGCCCAAGCTCCTGATGACCTTCGAAGGACCCCCGTCGCTGCTCATCGGCGCTGCCATGGCCGCGTGGTGCGCCTCTCACATGGCCGGCCTCGAAACGGTTCCTTGTGGCGAGGCCGGTCACCACGCGCCCGAAGACCGCCCCGAGGAGATTGCGGCAGCCATCTCCGCCTGGGCCGACCGGCACGGACTACGCGGCGGCAGCACCCGGCGCACCCCTCAACCGCAGGAGCTCTCCTCATGATCGACGTCACCGCTCGACCCTCCTTCCTCGCGACCCGCCGGGGAAAGCTGATCCTTGCCCTGCTCTGCTCCGTGGCGTTCCTCGACTTCGTCGATGCCTCGATCGTCAACATTGCCCTGCCTGACATCCGCAAGGACCTCGGCTTCTCGGTACAGGGGCTGCAATGGGTGCCAAGCGGCTACCTGCTCACGTACGGCGGCTTCATGCTGCTGGGCGGCCGGGTTGCCGACCTGCTCGGTCGTCGCCGGGTCCTGGTGGCCGGCACCGCGGTCGTCGGTCTGTCCTCGTTGATCGGCGGGTTCGCCGGCGACGCGGGGGTCCTCGTCGCCGCGCGGCTGGCTCAGGGTCTCGGGGCCGCGATGATGCTCCCCGCCGCGCTGTCCATCCTGACCACGACCTTCGAGGAGGGGCCCGACCGGCACACGGCGCTCGGAGTCTGGGGCGGCATGGGCGGGCTGGCGTCGGCTGTGGGCGTCTTCCTCGGCGGTGTGCTGACCGAGGGGCCCGGCTGGCGCTGGGTCATGTTCGTCAACCCGCTGGCCTGCGCTCTCGTGGGTCCAGCCGTCCTGCGGCTGATCCCCGATGACCGGCGGCCTGCGCGGCTGGCGAACTTCGACCTCCTCGGGAGCGTCCTGGTCACCGGCGGCATGCTGCTGCTCGTCTTCGCCCTCGTCAAAGCACCCGACCAGGGCTGGGGTGACGCCCGTACCATCACGGAGCTGGCCGGTGTCGTCGTGCTGCTGGGCGCGTTCCTGCTCAACGAGGCGCGCAACCGGAACCCGTTGATGCCGCTGTCGATCTTCCGGGTCAAGGGGCTTGCCGCTGCCAACGTGACCGGGCTGATCGGCTTTGCCGGAATGCTCGCGATGTTCTTCTTCCTCACCCTCTACATGCAGAACGTGCTCGGCTACTC
>JAWWOM010000053.1:0-8943 GCA_033851655.1 Frankiales bacterium | reverse complement strand
GGGACAGCAGCCACGGTGACGGGACGAAGGGTCGGTACCGCAGTGTTCGAGACGGTTCTGGTGGCCAACAGGGGTGAGATCGCCCGGCGGGTGATCCGCAGCATCCAGCGCGCCGGCGCGAGGGCGGTGGCGGTCTACTCGGAGGCGGACGCCGGTCTGCCGTACGTGCACGAGGCCGACGAGGCGGTCCTGCTCGGCGCTGCGCCGCCCGCGGAGTCCTACCTCGACGTGGCCAAGGTCATCGAGGCCGCACGCCAGACGGGCGCCCAGGCGATCCACCCCGGCTACGGCTTCCTGGCGGAGAACGCCGGGTTCGCGCAGGCCGTCGCCGACGCGGGGATGACCTGGATCGGGCCGTCGCCGGAGTGCATCCGCTCGATGGGCGACAAGATCAGCGCCCGCAACCTGATGGCGGCGGCCGGGGTGCCGGTCGCCGCCGGCACGCCGGAGCCGGTCGGCGACGTGGAGACCGCGGTGTCGGAGGCAGCCCGGATCGGCTACCCGGTGATGGTCAAGGCCTCGGCCGGCGGGGGCGGCATCGGGATGAGCGTCGCCCACGACGAGGGTGAGCTGCGGTCGGCGTTCGAGACGGCCCGCACCAGGGCGGAGCGGTTCTTCGGCAACCCTGCGATCCTGCTCGAGCGCTACCTGCCGAACGCGCGGCACGTGGAGGTGCAGATCCTCGGCCTGGCCGACGGCCGGGTCGTCGCGCTGGGGGAGCGGGACTGCTCGGTCCAGCGCCGGCACCAGAAGGTGGCAGAGGAGAGCCCGTCGCCCGGCGTGTCACCAGCGCTGAGGGCCCGGATGCTCGCCGCGGCGGTCAAGGCCGGCGAGGCCGTTGGCTACCGGAACGCCGGAACGGTCGAGTGCCTGGTCTCCGGCGAGGACTTCGTCTTCCTCGAGATGAACACCCGGCTGCAGGTCGAGCACCCGGTCACCGAGATGGTCACCGGTCTCGACCTGGTCGACGCCCAGCTGCGGATCGCTGCCGGGGAGGAGGTGGCGTTCGACCCGGAGTCGATCAGCGTGACCGGGCACGCGATCGAGCTGCGGGTCTACGCCGAGGACCCCAAGCGGTTCCTGCCCAGCCCTGGGGCGATCACGGCGTGGACCGAGCCGTCCGGCGAGGGCGTGCGGGTCGACTCGGGCTATGCGGCAGGGACGACGGTGACGCCGTTCTACGACCCGTTGCTGGCCAAGCTCTGCGTGTGGGGGGCCGACCGCGAGGAGGCGCTGGCCAGGGCCCGTACGGCCGTGGCGGGGTTCGAGGTCGTGGGGCCCAAGACCAACCTGCCGTTCTTCGCCGACGAGCTGCTGGTCGCGGAGGCGTTCGTGAGCGGGCAGTACGACACCGGGCTGATCGACACGATGCGCGCGACCCGGGCGGCACAGCCCAAGTAGGGCCGTTCGTGATTGGATCTGCCCGTATCCGTAGTCGTCCCGTACCTGAGAGGAGCCCCCGTGGCCGAGGAAGTCCGCGCAGAGATGGTCGCGAACGTCTGGAAGGTGCTGGTCGCCGCGGGTGACTCGGTCGAGGACGGGGACACGCTGGTCATCCTCGAGTCGATGAAGATGGAGATCCCGGTCATCGCCGAGGTCTCCGGCACGGTCGCCGAGCTGCGGGTCAACGAGGGGGACGTCGTCCAGGAAGGCGACATCATCGCCATCATCGACTAGGCGGTGCGCAGGGGCCGGCTGGCCGGGATTCGGTAGCCCGTACGGGTCAAGGCGGTGCCCGCGTCCGCCGAACAATTCCTCGTGACCTCAACGATCGAACCCTTCCTGCGTGCCCTCGTCGAGTGCGGTGGCTCCGACCTGCACTGCAAGGTCGGCAGCCCCCCTCGGGTGCGCATCGACGGTCGCCTGCGCAAGCTCCAGACCCGCGACCTCGCGGCGGCCGACACGGAGCTGATGGTCTCCGAGGTGCTGCGGGCCGACCTGGTGGACGAGTTCAACCGCACGAACGAGGCCGACTTCGCCTACTCGCTCCCCGGCGTCGGCCGGTTCCGGGTCAACGCGTTCCGGTCCCGTGGCTCGGCCGGTCTGGTCTTCCGCCGGGTCAGCGTCGGCGCCATCCCGCTCGAGGACCTCGGACTCCCGGCGGTCCTGCAGCAGCTCGCCCTCGAGCCGCGTGGGCTGGTCCTGGTCACCGGTCCGACCGGCTCCGGCAAGACGACCACGCTCGCCGGCATGATCGACCACATCAACTCGACCCGCGAGGTCCACGTCGTCACCATCGAGGACCCGATCGAGGTCCTGCACTTCGACAAGATGGCGATGATCAACCAGCGCGAGGTCCGGGTCGACACCGAGGACTTCCCGACCGCGCTGCGCGCCGCGATGCGGCAGGACCCCGA
This sequence comes from Frankiales bacterium, assembly GCA_033851655.1. Lineage (GTDB taxonomy): Bacteria > Actinomycetota > Actinomycetes > JAWWOL01 > JAWWOL01 > JAWWOL01. Next base: position 6,586 of record JAWWOM010000053.1, on the reverse strand, counting down.
CGTGATCCTGGTCGGTGAGATGCGCGACCACGAGACCGTCAAGGCGGCGCTGGCGGCCTCCGAGACCGGCCACTTCGTCATGTCGACCCTGCACACCACCGACGCGCAGGAGACCATCAACCGGGTCATCGACTTCTTCCCGCCGCACGAGCAGAAGCAGGTACGGCTGGCGCTGGCGGGCGCGCTCCGCGGCATCATCTGCCAGCGCCTGGTGCCGCGCGCCGACGGCGAGGGCCGCTGCGTGACGATGGAGATCGCGATCAACACCGGCCGCATCGCCGACGCCATCGCCGACCCGGACAAGACGTCCTCGATCGGCGCCCTGATCGCCGAGGGCGCGTACTACGGCATGCAGACCTTCGACCAGCACCTGGTGACGCTGATCCGGGACGGCGTCGTCTCGCTCGACGCCGCGATGGCCGCGTCGACCTCGCCGCACGACCTGACCGTCGAGCTGCGCCGCCTCGGCCTGGTCGCCTGACCGGGCTGCGGCCCGGCTCATTCAGCTGACCTGGACGACGCCCATCATGCCGGCGTCCTCGTGCATCGCGATGTGGCAGTGGTAGACCGTGCGCCCCTTGTTGGCGGTGAACGGGATCGCCAGCCGTACCGTCTGGCCGGGCTGGACGACGACGACGTCGCGCCAGGCCGCGAACGGCTCCGGCAGATGCCCTCTGCGCAGCACCTGGAACGGCCAGGTGTGCACGTGGAAAGGGTGCTCGACGCCGGTCGTGTTGACGATGTCCCAGACCTCGAGCGCTCCGGCCTTGACGTGCTGGTCCACCCGGCCGGCGTCGAACAGCCGCCCGTCGAGGCGGAAGGTGCCGTCGGCAGCCTGACCCAGGACGATCCTGCGGTGCGTGGCTCCGGCCGCCGGTCGAAGCAGGGGTACGTGCCCCAGCGCACCGGCCCGCGGCGGGCGCTGCGCGTGACCCGGGCCGGTCAGCAGCAGCTGGGTCGCGCCGTCGTCAGCGGTGACCAGCCCGGCCGGTGCCAGCAGGGCGTCGACGAGGACCTCAGCGCGTTCGCCGGCGCCGAGCGTGAGCGAGGTGACCCGTACCGGATGGTTGACGAAGCCGCCGTCCGTGGCGACGACCCACAGCGGCCGGAGCCGGCCGGCGCCGGGGCCGGAGGTCTCGCGCAGGTGCAGGGTCAGCGTCCGCCCGACCCCGGCGTTGATCAAGCGCAGCCGCACCATCGGGGTCTGGACGGTGAGCGTCGGTGAGGGCGCCCCGTTGATCAGCACCTGGGTCTGGTCGAGCCTCGTGCTCAGGACGACCAGGTGGTCCTCGCTGCCGGCCAGCGGTGCCGGCAGGCGCGCCGGGTCCACGATGATCGGGCCGACCAGTCCCCGCTCCATCTGGCCCTCGACGGAGCCGTGCAGGTGTGGGTGGTACCAGTAGGTGCCGGCCGACTGCTGGGGTGGCCGGAACCGGTAGGTCTGGTTGGTGCCGGCATGCACGTGGGCGAAGGGTGCGTCCACGTGCGGCGGGATGCGCAGCCCGTGCAGGTGCAGGTTGGACGTCTCGCCGGACCGGTTGCGGAAGATGACCCGGGCCGGGTGTCCCTCCCGCAGCCGGATCACCGGTCCGGGGAAAGTACCGTCGTAGGACAGGGCTTGTGCCGCCAATGCGCCGGTCTCGATGTTGCCCTTGGGCAGTCGGGCCGCTGTGAGGTAGCCGGTACGGATGCCGGCAGCGCCGCGGAACAGCCGCAGCTCCGGCAGCTGCCTCAGGGGCTCGCCGGGCAACGGGCCCGGCAGCGGTACGAGGTAGCCGGCCTGCGCGCGGGACGGGCCGCCGGCCAGCTGGGGTGTCAGCCAGGCGACACTGCCGGCGGCCGCGAGGCCGAGCAGGTGCCGGCGGGTCAGCATCGGGGCCGATCCCGCCTCTTGCGCGCGCGTCATTGCCAGAACTCCTGCTGGATAAGGGAAGTGAGCGAGTTGCCGCCGCCCGGACCGGATGAGCGGCGGCAACCCGGTGGACCTACTTGACGCCGAAGAACCGGTGCATGCCGAGGGTGAAGTGCGGCGCCCCGGTCGCGGGGTCGGGCATGAAGCAGAGGAGCTCGTAGTCGCTGTGCGCGCTGAAGTTGAGCGTCGTGTACATCGTCTGGCCGGCTGAGACCACTCCGGCGAACCCGCCGTTGTGCACCCACGCCGGCGGGGGCCCCTGGGTGTTGCTGTTGAAAAGGTCGAAGAGCTCCTTCTCGGTGTGGCCCTTGTCCATCCGGATCATCACGTACATGTGGATCTGGGCGCCGGCGTTGTGCAGTGCATAGGTGTGCAAACCGTGCCGGACACCCACGAGCTTGTACGCGTACTCCCTGCTGGTGATGGTGCCGACCGTCTTGGGCTTGGCGCCGACGGTCGTCCCCTTGACGGTCAGGACCGACACGTTGTCAGGAGCGCCGACGTCAGTGGCCCCGTTGTCGAGGATGTAGGTGCCCGGCTTGAGCAGCACGGTGAACTTGTTGCCGGTCGTGGTGTAGTCGCTCTCCAGGTCGAGCCCGCCGAGGGCGGTGACGTTCTTGAGGATCCTGGCGAACGCCTTCAGGTTGGGCTTGTTGCCGAAGGATGCGACCAGGTCCTTCTTGAACTGGGCTCGGGTGTAGCCCGTGGCGAACTGCGCGACGGTCAGGCCCCGCGGGTCCTTCTTGGCCTGGGCGGCACTCTCCTTCAGCACGAACGTGTGGTAGCCGGGGGCCACCGAGGCCGGGATGCCGAGGGTGGCCTTGCTGGTCAGGGTGAGCACGGTCGTGGCCGACGTGGTCGCTGAGCTTGCTTCGGCGGTCGCTGGGGCGAGCACCGTGGCGCACATCGCAGCCGCGACGGCGGCGGCGACAAGCCGGCCTCGGCTGACGGGGACTGCTGGGACGAGACGCATGACGAACCCCTTGGGTGGACGGCGCTTCTGTGCGGCCGAACTGTGTGAACGGCGGGATCACGCCGGGTGGATGAACGGTTCCTACCACCGCCGGTCCTGCCACGTCGCTGGGTAGAACTGCCTATCCGATTTGCCGGATTGGTACGTTGTGTCATTTCTTGCGGGGAAATGAACGCCCAATTGGCGCCCTCACAGGGCCCTGGCCGACAGAAGGTAAGGCAGGTGTGACCCGGTCGCGAGGACCCCAGCGGGCGTTCCCAGGCGAACGTCTTGCCGGCGACCTGCCAGTCGAGGTGGTCGGTGAGCCGCTCGCTCTCGGTCGCACTTACTCGTTGCGGCCGCCCGGTCAAGATCGGTCAGCCGGTGAGGACGCCGTGCTCGACGCAGCGCGCCGACCAGCCGCGCGGGGTCACCTGGACCACCATCCGGCGCCGGCAGGCGCTGCAGAACCGCGGCGGGTCGAGCGCGGCCCTGGCCGTGCACGCTGGGTGGTGACCCGCTTCACCGCACTGGCCGCAGTAGGCCGACGCGGTGGGGTCGCCGGCTGTGGTCACGCCCCCGAGGATACGGCCGCCCCGGCCCGGGTGGCGCCGGTGGCCGGGCTCACAGGGTCTGCGACAGCGCCTTGATCGGCATCTGCAGGCTCTCGAGCAGTGCCAGGTCCTGGTCGGGGGACCGACCCAGCGTCGTGAGGTAGTTGCCGACGATGACGGCGTTGATGCCGCCGAGGAGACCCTGCTCCGTGCCCAGGTCGCCGAGGGTGATCTCGCGACCGCCGGCGTAACGCAAGATCGTCCGCGGCATGGCCAGCCGGAACGTCGCGATGGTGCGCAGAGCCTCACGGGCCTCGACCACCGGCAGCTCGCCGAACGGGGTCCCCGGCCGCGGGTTGAGGAAGTTCAGCGGCACCTCGTCAGGGGCCAGGGTGCCGAGCTGGCCGGCAAACTCGGCTCGCTGCTCGACGGTCTCGCCCATGCCGACGATGCCGCCGCAGCACACCTCCATGCCGGCCTCGGCCACCATCCGGAGCGTCTCCCAGCGCTCCTCCCAGGTGTGCGTGGTGACCACCTGCGGAAAGTAGGACCTGGCCGTCTCGAGGTTGTGGTTGTAGCGGTGGACCCCCATCGCGACCAGCTCGTCGACCTGCTCCTGGGTCAGCATGCCGAGGGAGCAGGCGATGTTGATGTCGTTGCCGTCCTGGCGAATTGCGCTGATGCCCTCGGCCACGGAGTCCATCAGCCTGCGGTCCGGGCCCCGTACGGCGGCGACGATGCAGAACTCGGACGCCCCGGTCTCGAGCGTCTCGCGGGCAGCGCGTACCAGCTCGGGCACGTCGATCCAGACCGCCCGGACCGGCGACTGGAACTGGCCGGACTGCGAGCAGAAGTGGCAGTCCTCGGGACAGCCGCCGGTCTTGACCGACACGATGCCCTCGACCTCGACCTCGGGGCCGCACCAGGTCATCCGCACCTCGTGGGCGAGCTGGAGCAGCTCGTCGAGACGGTCGTCCGGCAGCCGGAGGCAGGTCAGGGCCTGCTCCTCGGTCAGGCCGCGGCCCTCGACCAGCACCTGCTGACGGGCGATGGCGAGGATGTCCGTCGGCAGGGTCTGCAGGACATTGTCGAGCGTCTCGGTCACGAGGTGCCTTCCTGAGCCGGTTCGTGCAGGGTACGGAACAGTGTCGCATCGAAGCCGCCACCGTACGCCCGGCCCAGGCACGACCTCGACATCAGCCGGAACGACGCCGGGTCGAGATCGCCTGCGCCCTCGGGGATGGCGCCGCCGAGTGGGCGTCCGGAGAGCATCTCGAGGTCGCGCAGGTTGCAGCGGGCCGCGAGGTCCGGCTCGTGCGGCCAGCTGCCGATCACGACCGTGTCGAGCAGCACACCTCTGGCGGCCATGACCTCCAGGGTCAGCGCGGTCTCGTTGAGCGTGCCGAGCCCGGCGCGGGCCACGACCACGACGGAGGCGCGCAGGGCATAGGCCAGGTCCGCGAGTGTCCCGCCGTCGTCGTTGTAGCGGACCAGCAGGCCACCGGCGCCCTCGACGACGACCAGGTCGTACTCGGACTCCAGCGCCGCGATCCGGGCGGCCGCGGCGTTGAGGTCCAGCGGCGGCAGACCGCTGCGCCGGGCCGCTGCCGCCGGGGACAGCGGGTCGCGGTAGCGGGCGAGCTCGTACCTCGCGTCGACCCCGCTGAGCCGGGCGACCACGTCGAGGTCGCCGGCCTGGTCCGCGGCGACACCGGTCTGCGCCGGCTTGACCACGGCGACCTTGCTGAAGCGGTCGAGGGCCAGACCTGCGACGGCCGCCGTCACGATCGTCTTGCCAACGCCGGTTCCGGTACCAGTCACGACGAGCACACTCATGCAGCCGACCCTAGCGAGGTCCCCGGCTCCCGGGGCGGGCGGCGCGGCCTGACGCGCACGACGACGGTCAGCTGGTGAGTGCGCACGCCCCCCGATCGGCCCAGGTCGGTCCGGCAGCGGACGGGGTGATGTCGAAGTCGAAGATGCCGGTCGGCAGGTAGAGCGAGCAGCAGGCGTTGGGGATGTCCACGATGCCGCTGATCCGGCCCTCGATGGGTGCCGAGCCGAGCAGCAGGTAGGCCTGCTCGCCGCTGTAGCCGAACTTCTTCAGGTAGGCCACCGCGTTGAGGCACGCGTTGCGATAGGCCTGCGTGGCATCGAGATAGAGGTTGGTGTCCGTCTCGTGGTCGACCGAGATGCCGATGAAGCTGAGGAACTCGCTGTAGCGCGGCTCGACCCGGCCGGGCATGAAGATCGGGTTCGTGGTGACGCCGTACGTCTCCATCCCGCCCTTGATCAGGTCGACGTGGAAGTCGATGAAGCCGCCCATCTCGATGGCCCCGCAGAAGGTGATCTCACCGTCCCCCTGGCTGAAGTGCAGGTCGCCGCCCGAGAGCAGCCCGCCTGCTACGTGCACGGGGTAGAAGACCCTGGAGCCGCGGGTGAAGTTCTTGATGTCGTGGTTGCCGCCGTTCTCTCTGGCCGGAACCGTACGTGCACCCTCCTGCGCCACACGGTCGAAGTCGGCGCCGGTGAGCGAGCCGGCGAGCGTTCCTTGCACGAGGGGCGGCAGCGCGAGATCGGGTACGCGGGCCGGGTCCGTCGCGATGAGCGCCCGCTCGCGGGCGTTCCAGCGGGCCAGCAGCTCGGCCGAGGGGGCCGTACCGAACAGGCCGGGGTGGGTGATCCCGGTGTAGCGGACGCCGGGCAGGTGCCGCGAGGTCGCCTCCTGCCCGTGGAAGTCCCAGATCGCCTTGGCTGCGTCCGGGTAGTAGTCGGTCAGGAAGCCGCCGGCGTTGGTCTTGGCGAAGATGCCGGTGTAGCCCCACCCCTGCCCCGGTGCCGGGCCGGTCTCCTGGGGCACCGGCCCCAGGTCGAGGATGTCCAGCACCAGCAGGTCGCCCGGCTCTGCACCCTCCACGCCGATCGGACCGCTGAGCATGTGCGCGACGGTGAGGTCGACGTCCCGTACGTCGTTGGCCGAGTCGTTGTTGCCGATCTGGTTGTCCGTCCACTCCTTGCACTCCATCCGGAACTCGTCGCCCGGCTTGACCCACGCGACGGCCGGAATGTCGGGGTGCCAGCGGTTGTGGCCGGGGACCGTCTGGTCGCGCATCGACTTCGACTGGTCAACCGAGAAGACGACCTGGGGCATCGCGGGGTCCTTAGGGT
>JAWWOM010000047.1:0-7376 GCA_033851655.1 Frankiales bacterium | reverse complement strand
GCGAGGGCCGCGAGATCGTCATCCGGGTCGGCCGGTACGGGCCCTACCTGCAGCGCGGCGACGACCGGGCGAGCATCCCCGACGACACCCCTCCCGACGAGGTCACCATCGCCCGTGCCACCGAGCTGCTCGAGGCGCCGCAGGGCGACCGCGAGCTGGGCACCGACCCGCAGTCCGGGCTGCCGGTGGTGGTCAAGGCCGGCCGGTACGGGCCCTACGTCGCGACCGTGCCGCCCGAGGGCTCCAAGGACAAGCCGCAGACGGCGTCGCTGTTCAAGGACATGTCGGTCGAGACCATCGAGCTCGACGAGGCGCTGCGGCTGCTGTCGCTGCCGCGGGTGGTCGGCCTGGCCGAGGACGGCGAGCAGATCACCGCGCAGAACGGCCGCTACGGCCCGTACGTCACCAAGGGCAAGGAGTCCCGCTCGCTGGCCAGCGAGGAGGAGCTGTTCACCGTCGACCTGCCGGCGGCGCTGGCGCTGCTCGCTCAGCCCAAGGCCCGTGGCCGCGCTGCCGCTGCGCCGCCGCTGCGTACCCTCGGCAACGACGCGGTGTCCGGGCAGCCGATGGTGGTCAAGGAAGGCCGGTTCGGTGCCTACGTGACCGACGGCGAGACCAACGCCAGCCTGCGCAAGGACGACAGCGTCGAGGAGCTGACCGACGCGAGAGCCTCCGAGCTGCTGGCCGATCGGCGCGCTCGCGGCCCGGTGAAGAAGACCGCCCGGCGGGCTCCGGCCAAGAAGGTCGCCGCCAAGAAGGTCGGCACCAAGTCCGTGGCCAAGACGGCGGCGAAGAAGACAGCTGCCAAGAAGGCCCCCGCGAAGAAGACAGCTGCCAAGAAGCCCTGACCCGGGCGCCAGTGATCGCGGGCACGGCAGATCGTGGCGGCCGCCGTCGGTTTTGTCGTGGGTGCCGGCGTCCCCGGCTACAGTCGGGGAGTTGGTTCGCCGGCCCGCCCCGACCCCGCCCGGCGGCGTCGATCGGCGTCGTACGAGGGGATCTGCGATCAGCAAGGTGCGGCAAATGCCCCGAGAGGCGACCGTCCCCAACCCGGGCGACGTCTCCGGCGCCACCGTGCCCTCACACCAGCTCTCCGAGGCGCTGGCGATCCCGGCCTTCCGCAAGCTGTGGATCGCCCTAGGCCTGTCCAGCCTGGGCGACTGGCTCGGCCTGCTGGCCGCGACGGCGTTCGCCGCGTCCCTCGTTCACGGCTACCGCGGCAGCCTGTTCGCCACCGGCGCGGTGCTGGCCTCGCGGCTCGCTCCCGCTGTCCTGTTCGGTCCGTTCGCCGGCGCCTTCGCCGACCGCTTCGACCGGCGCAAGCAGATGGTGCTCTGTGACCTGATCCGGGCCTGTCTCGTCACGTCGATCATCCTGGTCCACTCGCTGCCCTACCTGCTGGCGGCGTCTTTCGCGATCGAGATCTTCAGCCTGTTCTGGATCCCCGCCAAGGAGGCGTCGGTCCCCAACCTGGTGCCGCGGCGGTCGCTCGAGGCCGCCAACCAGATCTCCCTCGTGACGACCTACGGCATGGCACTCGTCGCCGCGGTGCTGTTCTCGCTGCTGTCGGTGCTCACCCGCGCCCTGACGACGCCCAGGTCGTACTTCACCGACGAGCCGATCATGCTGGCCTTCGGCTTCGACGCCGCGACCTTCCTCATCTCTGCCGCCACCATCTACAGCCTGCGCGAGATCTCCGAGCACGGCGGGGTCAGGGGTCGCGACGACGACGTCGAGGTCCTCCAGGTCAGCATCGCCCGCGCCATCATCAACGGCTGGAAGTTCGTCGGCACGACGCCGATGGTGCGGGGCCTGGTCGTGGGCATTCTCGGCGCCTTCGCCGCCGGCGGAGCCGTCGTGGGCGTGGGCCGGCAGTTCGCCGCCGACCTGAACGGCGGCGACGCTGCCTACGGTGTGCTGTTCGGGGCCGTGTTCGCCGGGCTGGCTCTCGGCATGCTGCTCGGCCCCCGGCTGCTGCGCCAGCTCAGCGCGCGCCGCAAGTTCGGCATGTCCATCGTGGGCGCCGGCGTCACCCTCTCGGTGGACGCGGTGCTGCCCAACCTGGTCATCGCCGTCGCCGTGACGACGATCGTGGGCTTCTTCGCCGGCCTGGCCTGGGTGACCGGCTACACCCTGCTCGGCGGCGAGGTGCCCGACGACATCCGCGGCCGGACGTTCTCCCTCGTCCAGTCACTGGTCCAGGTCGACCTGTTGCTGACCTTGTCCATGGCACCGGTCATCGCCGCGTTCATCGGCAACCACCACCTGTCGGTCTGGCACACCGGCGCCATCCGCTACGACGGCGTGACCGTGCTGCTGTTCGTGGCCGGGCTGGTCGCCGTCGGGGTCGGCGTGGCGGCGTTCAAGCAGATGGACGACCGCCGAGGAGTCTCCGTACGGGCCGATCTGTGGGCTGCGCTGCGTGGCGAGCGACGCGGACGGCCGCGGGTCGGCTCAGGGCTGTTCGTCGCGTTCGAGGGTGGCGAGGGCGCCGGCAAGTCGACCCAGGTGCAGCTGCTGGCGCAGTGGCTGACGTCGCTGGGCCACGAGGTCGTCACCACGCACGAGCCGGGCGGTACGCCGGTGGGCGCGCGGCTGCGGGCGCTGTTGCTCGACCGCGACACCACCGGCCTGTCGCCCCGAGCCGAGGCGTTGCTCTACGCAGCGGACCGGGCGGCCCACGTCGACTCGGTCGTCCTGCCGGCCCTGATGCGCGGTGCCGTGGTCGTCACGGACCGCTACATCGACTCGTCCGTCGCCTACCAGGGAGCCGGCCGGGTGCTGCCGGCCATCGAGGTCCGCGAGCTCTCCGAGTGGGCGACCGACGGTCTGCTGCCCCAGCTGACCGTCCTGCTCGACATCGACCCGGCCATCGGCCTGCGCCGGTTCTCGGAGCCGGCCGACCGGATCGAGTCCGAGTCGCTCGAGTTCCATCGCCGGGTGCGCGCCGGATTCCTCGGGATCGCCGCTCAGCGGCCCGACCGCTATCTCGTTCTCGACGCTACTCTGCCGATGGACCAGGTGTTCTCGGCCATCCAGCACCGGGTCGTCGGCCTGCTGCCGACCACCGCTGCCGTGCCTGCCGTGCCGCTGGCCGGCGTGATGGAGGAACGATGAGCGCCTTCGACGACCTGGTCGGCCAGGACGAGGTGATCGGCCAGCTCGAGCAGGCGGTCGAGGCTGCCCGGGGAGAACACCTCCACGGGTTCACGCACGCCTGGCTGTTCACCGGTCCGCCCGGCTCGGGTCGCTCGGTCGCGGCGCGGGCGTTCGCGGCAGCGCTGCAGTGCCCCGACGGTGGCTGCGGCCAGGAGCAGCGCTGTCACTCCTGCCAGATGGCCATTGCCGGCAGTCACCCGGACGTCGACGTCGTGACACCGGCCGGACTCTCGATCGGCGTGGCCGAGGCGCGTCAGATCGTCCTGCGTTCCGCGATGGCGCCGGGTCGCGGCGGTTGGCAGGTCGTGCTGCTCGAGGACGCCGACCGGCTCACCGAGGCCGCGGCCAACGCGTTGCTCAAGGCGATCGAGGAGCCGCCACCGAGGGGGGTCTTCCTGCTGTGTGTGCCGTCGGCCGAGGACCTGCCCCCGACGATCCGTTCCCGCTGCCGACTGGTCCGGCTGCGCACGCCGTCCGCCACGGCGGTCGCCGACCAGCTGATGCGCAAGGACGGTGTCGACCCCGCGATCGCTGCGTTCGCCGCCCGCGCGGCTCAGGGTCACGTCGGCCGGGCCCGCCGGCTCGCGACCGATGACGACGCCCGGCGGCAGCGCCGCGACGCGCTGGCCGTACCGCTGCAGCTGTCCTCCGTGGGTGACTGCCTCGAGATCGCCGATGCGCTGGTCAAGGCCAGCGAGGAGGAGTCGACCCGGATCACCACGCCGGCGGCCGTCGCCGAGACCGCGGCGATGCGCGAGGCGATCGGGGAGGGTGCCGGTGGCAAGGTCAAGGTGCGGGGCAACGCCGGCGTCATGAAGGACCTCGAGCGGCGCCAGAAGTCCCGGGAGACCCGCTCCCAGCGCGACGTGCTCGACCGGGCGCTCACCGACCTCGCAGCGTTCTATCGCGACGTGCTGCTGCTGCAGACCGGTTCGACGGTGCCGCTGGTGCACGGCGACCTCAGCGACCAGCTGGCGCGGGTCGCCGAGCGGTCGACGCCGGAGGCAACGCTGCGCCGGGTCGACGCCGTGCTCGCCTGCCGCGAACGGATCGCCGGCAACGTCGCCGTACTGCTGGCTGTCGAGGAGATGACCCTCGCCCTCGCCGCAGGCTGACGGGGCGTCTGCCGCTCGGCAGATTGCGCGCCACGCCGTGGGACACGCCAATGCTCGCGCCAAGTGGCGGGGTTCGGGGCGCAGGTTGGTGGTCGGGGTGGTGGTCGGGCTAGAGGGTTACCTCGAACCGGTCGACCGTGGTCCAGATGTAGCGGGACGCCGGGTTGAGCTGGCCGGTGACCCGGAACGTCAGCGTGTGCTCGGTGTCGTCGAGCAGCGGGCTCTCCCACAGCTGGCGGATCTCCCGCGAGGTCCCGTACTCGTCGATCAGCGTCTCGGGACCGCCGTCGAGGGACATCGCGCCGATGCCGTGGTTGGGCTCGAGCACACCGAAGAACGCCACCCGGCGGCCACGGAACCGCAAGGTCACCTTGTCGTCGGGGATGCTGCAGTACGAGTTCGTGCCGCCGGACTCGACGTTGCGCTTCGAGTGCCGCCAGTGCTCGCCGTACGAGAGCTGGTAGAGCCCGGTGCCGAAGACGTCGTTCTCGATGGTCACGACGCCGTTCTCGGTGGTGGCGACGGTGGCTTCCGCCTCTGCGACGGCCTCGCGCTCGACGGGGACGAAGGTGTACTTCGTCAGGACCGCCCCGAGCGCGTCCTCGATCTCGGAGAGCTCGCCGGCGACGGTACGGGCCTGCGCGCCGGCGTACGCGGTGGCGCGGACGGCCGCGACGAGCTCCTCGACGCTGTCGGCAAGGGTGCTCGAGCCCTGGGCGGCCATCGCGGTGTTGCGGCCGATCTCGTGCGTGGTCGCGGTCTGCTGCTCGACGGCTGCGGCGATCGCCGCCTGGTTGTCGCTGACCCGCGAGATGGTGTCGGTGACCGCGCCCATGACGTCGGCAGCAGCCTGCGAACCACTCTGGATCGACTGTACGGAGCGGGTGACGCTGGTCGTCGCGGTCGACGTCTGCGCGGCGAGTGCCTTGACCTCGCCGGCTACCACCGTGAAGCCGAGACCGGCATCGCCCGCCCGCGCCGCCTCGATGGTGGCGTTGAGCGCGAGCAGGTGGGTCTGGCTGGCGATCGAGCTGATCAGGTCGACGACCTTCTGGATCTCGCGGGACGCGCTCTCCAGCTGGCCGACGGTGCTGTTCGCGCTGACCACCTGGGTGGAGACATCGTTGGCGACGGAGGAGGCGAGCGACGCGTGGGTGGCGACCTCGCGGATCGTGGCGGCGAGCTCCTCGGTGGCCGCGGCGATCCGGTGCATCGAGTCGGACACCTCGTTCGCGGTCGCAGCCGCGGTGGACGCGCGTCCGGCCGTGGTCTCCGAGGTCTCGAGCATGGCCCAGGCGACGTCGTTGACCTCGCGCCAGCCGCCGCCGAGCGTGGCCTTGCCGGCCGCGACGTCGGTGAGCACACCCCGCAGGTCCTCCACCATGCGCGTGGCCGCTGCTGCGATCGCCTGGCCCGCGGCGCTGTTCCCGCCGTCGATCTTGACCGTGAGGTCACCCTCCGCAAGGGCCTGCAGGTCGCGTACCAACGGCCGCAGCGAGGCGGGGATCTGCCCGTGCGCGGCGTGGCGGGTGGCGTTGGCTGATCTGAACCGCATGGCGGGTCTCCTCGACGAGACGAATCCTTCCTCCTCTAATCGGACACTCCGGCGATTTCTTGACCCCGCTGCGGCCTGACCCTTCTGGGCAAGGGCGGCATGGGCGGCATCGCCGGATGCCCGGCTACTCTCGGGGCAGGAGGTCAGCCCAGTGCCGATGATGTGCGCGGTCAGCTTCGAGCGGTACGGCCGCCTCTACTACTTCGATGCCGGTCAGCTCACCCCCCGGGTCGGGGACAAGGTGCTGGTGCCGACCGACGAGGGGCCCGAGGTGGCCGAGTGCGTCTGGGCACCCGAGTGGGTCGACGAGCCGGTCGCCTTGTCCCAGCTGGCCGGCATGGCCCTCGACTCGGACCTGGCCCGCGACGAGAAGCACCGCGCGCTGCGCGCCGAGGCCCGCAAGGTGGTCAAGCGGCTGGTCCGCGAGCACGAGCTGCCGATGAAGCTGGTCGGCCTGGATTACGTGCCCAACGCGCCGGTCAAGGAGCCGGGCGACCGCGGCGGCCCGCGCTACACCGTCTACTTCGGCGCTCCCGAGCGGGTCGACTTCCGGGCGTTGGTACGGGACCTCGCCCGTGCCCTCTCGGCCCGGGTCGAGCTGCGTCAGGTCGGTGCCCGCGACGAGGCCCGCGTACAGGGCGGGATCGGCCCCTGCGGACGTGACCTGTGTTGCGCCACCTTCCTCAAGGACTTCGAGCCGGTCTCGATCCGGATGGCCAAGGACCAGGACCTGCCGCTCAACCCGCTGAAGATCTCCGGCGCGTGTGGGCGGCTGATGTGCTGCCTCAAGTACGAGCATCCGCTCTACCAGGAGTTCAAGGCCGACCTGCCGGAGCTCGGGGCCTCGGTGCAGACCGACGACGGCGAAGGCCGGCTGGTCGGCTACAACGTCCCGGCGGGCAACGTCGTCGTGCGGCTCTCAGCGTCCGGGGAACGGCGCTCCTGCAGCAAGGCCAGTGTCTGCGGCTCACGCGCTGACTACGAGGGACGCGGCACGTGACCCGTACGGCCTGTGCCGTCACGGTTCTTGCGCTGGTCACCGTCGCCGGCTGCGGGCCAGGTCAGGTGGGGGCCGCACCCACCTCCGGTCCGGCGGTCGCACGGACGTCCGTCGCCACGGCGTCCCCGAGCGCCACACCGGCCGCCGTCAGCCCCAGCGCCAAGCCGGCGGCCAAGCCGGACGGCGTGACTCCCGGCGCCGGCCTCGCGAGGTTCTACGCCGCCCGTGCCGTGTGGCGCGCCTGCACCCGGACCTCCGGCGCGGCCGATTTCCTGGACCTGCAGGGCTACCAGTGCGCCACGGTCCGCGTACCCCTGGACTACCGGCATCCGGCCGGGCGCACGATCAACGTCGGCATCGCCAGGCTGCCGGCCTCGGGCTCGCACCGGATCGGCTCGCTGGTCATCAACCCCGGCGGCCCTGGCGCCTCCGGCCTCGCCTATCTGACCGTCGCGACCAGCGCGATCCCTGCCGCCGTACGGGCCCGGTTCGACATCGTGGGGTTCGACCCGCGTGGGGTCGGCGTCAGCGCCGGGCTGCACTGCCT
>JAWWOM010000042.1:0-7441 GCA_033851655.1 Frankiales bacterium | reverse complement strand
CCGAGGGCCGGCGCGAGGCAGAGCGGATCATCGAGGAGGCCGAGCAGGAACGGCTGCGGCTGGTCGACGAGACCGACATCGTCCGCGACGCGCGGGTCGAGGCGAACCGGATCATCAGCGCGGCTCGTGACGAAGCAGCCGGCATGCGCCGCGAGGTCGACGACTACGTCGACACCAAGCTGGCCAACTTCGAGGTCGTCCTCACCCGCACCCTGGGCGCGGTCGAGCGTGGCAGGGACAAGCTCCGCGACCGCCGCGAGACCGACGAGCTCGACGAGGTGGACGATGCCGACCTGGCCCCGCTGCCGGATCTGGACGAGTCAGCGCCCCGTTAGAATCTGAACACCATGTCTGACCAACCTCGTGCGCCCAAGCAGTCGCCTCAGCGGCCTCGGCAGCATCGTCGTCTCGACCCGCACGCGCCCCTCGTCATCGACACCCGCGAGCTGGGCCGCCGTCCCGGCTCCATGCGCCGGTTGCAGACGACGGTCCCTGCGCCGGACCACCTCGCCATCGAGGTCATCGGCGTGCCCAGGGGCGCCGCCCTCGAGCTCGACCTGCGCCTCGAGTCGGTGATGGAGGGCGTCCTGGTCTCCGGCGTCGTCGTCGCACCGCTCGTGGGCGAGTGCGGCCGCTGCCTCGAGCCGGTCGAGGACGAGATCGAGGTCGAGATCGCCGAGCTGTTCGCGTACGAGGACAGCACGACCAGCGAAACCGTGGATGACGAGGACGAGGTCTCGTTCATGGTGGGTGACCTGCTCGACCTCGAGCCGGTGCTGCGCGACGCCATCGTGGTCGAGCTGCCGCTCACGCCGCTGTGCTCACCGGACTGCGCGGGGCTGTGCGTCGACTGCGGCGAGCGGCTCGAGGTGGGCCAGCCGCCCCACGACCACCCGGTGCTCGACCCGCGGTGGGCGGCGCTCGAGGCCTTCGCCGGTGACGCCGAGCGGCCGCGCGAGGACTGACCGGCACCGTCGACTGGACGCGACCCGTACCATGGTTCCCCGCAGCACTGTGTTTCTGCAGGTTCGTGCCGCGCCGGCAGCCGCAAGGCAGCCACCCAAGACAGTGACAAGAGGTCCGGACACGCGTCCGGACGTGATGGGAAGGCAAAACCGTGGCGGTTCCGAAGCGCCGGATGTCCCGCGCCAACACCCGTATGCGCCGCTCGCAGTGGAAGGCCACTACGCCGGCGATCACGACCTGCGACTCGTGCCGCTCGCCCAAGCTGCCGCACCTCGCGTGCCCGACCTGCGGCACGTACAACAAGCGCCGGGTCCTCTCGGTCTGATGGTGGGGTGAGGCCCCTCCTCGCGGCGGGTCGCAGCGGTCCCCCCGATCGGTTACCCGGTCAGGTACGGATCGCCGTAGACCTCCTCGGCGGCGACCATGCTCCGTCGGCTGTGCTCGACGGCGCACTGCTCGTGGCCGAGGATGACCCTGCCGTCCGGCTCACCCTGGTCGGTCCACCCGACCAGGTCTCCCGGCTGCTCGCCCAGCGCCACGCCACCTCCCTCATCGGCGGCCCGGTCCGCATCCATGCCGCCCGCGAGCTGGTCGGCATGGCCGAGGACGCCGTACGCGGTGTCCGGCGCAAGCGCGACTCCACGATCCGGGCCGCCGCCAGGCTGGTACGGGACGGTGCGGCCGACGGCTGCGTGTCCATCGGCGCCACGGGTGCCACCGTCGCCGCTGCGCGGGTCACCCTCGGCCGGGTCCGCGGGATGAGTCGCCCTCCGCTGGCGGTGGTGGTTCCCGCGCTGGCCCACCCGGTGGTGCTGCTCGACGTCGGAGCCGGCACCGACGCCACTTCCACCGTGATGACGCAGTACTGCCTCGCCGGCGCCGCGTACGCCAAGGCGCGCCTTGGCCTGGAGCATCCCCGGGTCGGCCTGCTCTCCGTCGGCGCCGAGCCGGGCAAGGGCGACGCCCTGCGCCGCCGGTCCGGTGACCACCTTGCTGCAGCGCTGTCGGCGCGGGGCATCGACTACGTCGGCAACGTCGAGGGCAGTGACGTGCCCCTCGGCGGCCCGGCCGACGTCGTCGTCACGGACGGCTTCACCGGCAACGTCCTGCTCAAAGGGCTCGAGGGCGCCTTCGGCCTGTTCGCCGGGTTGAGCCGCCGGGCTGCCGGGGGGAATGGCTCAGCTGGCTCAGCGCTGGCCGGCCTGCGCCTGGACCAGGTGAGCGGCGCGATGCTGCTCGGCGTCAAGGGCGTCGTCATCGTCGGCCACGGCGCCTCGGACGGCAACGCGGTCGCCGCCTGCATCCGGCTGGCGGTCGATGCCTACGTCGGCGGGTGGCAGCGCGCCGTCGCCGACGCCTTCCTCACCGCCGGTCACGACGAAGCCCCCGGTCGGGCCGACGACGGCAGCCCCGACGGCGAGGCCGGCCCGGATCAGCACGACCTCGCCGAGCATGACCAACAGCACGAGCATGACCGTGACCAGTCCGACCGGACCTGAGAGGAACGCAGCGTGTCAGCCAGCCCCCAGCCGCAGCCCGCGTACTCCGACCTGCAGGCCGCTCTCGGCGTCGAGGTGAGCGCCGAGATCCTCGAGCGGTCGGTCACCCACCGCTCGTACGCGTACGAGAACGGTGGTCTGCCCACCAACGAGCGACTGGAGTTCCTCGGCGACTCGGTCCTCGGCCTGGTCGTCACCGACGCGCTCTACATCACCCACCCCGACCTGCCGGAGGGACAGCTGGCCAAGCTGCGGGCGTCGGTGGTCAACATGAAGGCGCTGGCCGGGGTCTCCCGCAGCCTCGGTCTCGGCAGCTACCTGCGGCTGGGCAAGGGCGAGGAGACCACCGGTGGGCGGGACAAGTCCTCGATTTTGGCCGACACCCTCGAGGCGCTGATCGGCGCGGTCTACCTCGACCGCGGGCTCGAGGTCGCCTCCGACCTGGTGCACCGGCTCTTCGACCCGCTGCTCGCCGACTCGGCCACCCGTGGGGCGGGCCTCGACTGGAAGACCAGCCTGCAGGAGCTGACCGCCGCCGAGCTGCTCGGCGTCCCCGACTACCTCGTCGAGGAGTCCGGACCCGACCACCAGAAGCACTTCCGGGCGACCGCGTGGGTGGCCGGACGCAGCTGGGGCGACGGTGAGGGCAACAGCAAGAAGGAGGCGGAGCAGCGCGCCGCCGAGGCAGCCTGGGGCGCCATCAGAGCAGAGGCCAACGCGCGCGTCGCCGAGTCGGCAGACCGCCCGGACGACCCGGAGGAGCCCGACGACCCGGACCTCCTGAAGGCTCCGGACGAGACCATCCGCCCGGTCGACTGACCCGTGCCCGAGCTGCCAGAGGTCGAGACCGTACGCCGGGGGCTCGAGCACACCGTCGTCGGTCGCACGGTCGCCAGGGTCGAGGTCCGCCACGACCGGGCCGTACGACGGCACGTGCCCGGCGTGGGGGACTTCGAGGCGGCGCTCCGCGGGCGGACCATCCTGGCGGCCCGGCGCCGAGGGAAGTTCCTGTGGCTGCCGCTGGACTCAGGCGACGCGCTGGTCGCCCACCTCGGGATGAGCGGCCAGCTGGTCGCGCTGGCCGCGGACGTCCCCGACGGGCCACACCTTCGGGTCCGGATCAGCTTCACCGACGGTGGCCCCGAGCTGCGCTTCGTCGACCAGCGCACGTTCGGCGGGATGCAGGTCGACCCGGGCGGCGCCGAGCTGCCACACCCGCTCCGGCACATCGGGCTGGACCCGTTCGACCCCCGCTTCGACGACAAGGTGTTCACTCAGGCGCTGCGGGCACGGCGTACGGGCCTCAAGCGGGCGATGCTCGACCAGGGCCTGGTGTCCGGCATCGGGAACATGTACGCGGACGAGGCGCTGTGGCGGGCGAAGCTGCACTACGACCGCCCGACGGCCTCACTCACGACCGGTCAGGTCAAGGCGTTGCTCGCCGGCGTACGTGGTGTGATGACCGAGGCGCTGGCCGCCGGCGGCACCACCTTCGACGGGCTCTACGTCAACGTCAACGGGCAGAGCGGCTACTTCGAGGTGTCCCTGGATGCCTACGGCCGCGAGGGGGAGCCGTGCCGGCGCTGTGGCACTGCGATCGTCCGTGAGCCGTTCATGAACAGGTCGAGCTTCTTCTGCCCGTACTGCCAGAAGCGGCCACGACAGGCCCGCTAGGCGAGCGGGCTGCTACTTCTGCTGCGGCCCGTCGGGGTAGACCACGACCGGCGGGGCGGTGGAGGTCACGTGCGGGTAGTGAACCTGGACCAGGCCGTCGCGCGGCAGGTCGGTGTTGTCGGCCTCCGGCGTGCGCACGGCAACGCCCGAGTGGGCACACCCGGCGGTCGCCAGCAGGCTGAGGCTGAGCCCGGCGAGCGCGAGGGCGCGGGAGCGGCGGAACAACGAAGCCTCCAGGGGTCGAACGGCTAGCCTGCGAAGGTGAGCGTGAACCGGCCCGGTGACGGACCCGATGGCAGCCATGATTCCACAGCACGGTACGGCGACGCCGCCCGGCTCACCGCCTGGCTGACCGGCGAGGTCCAGGGCGTCGGCATGCGCTGGTGGATCAGGGCGAGGGCGCTCGAGCTCGGCCTGGTGGGGTGGGCCAGCAACCGGCCGGATGGCAGGGTCGAGGTGGTGGCCGAGGGCGCCCGGGAGGCCGCAGAGTCGCTGCTCCGACTGCTCACTGCGCAGCCGCCGGGCGGCCGGCCCGGCCGGGTCAGCGGAGTGGTCGAGCGCTGGGACCCTGCGCGTGGTGGGCTGGACGGCTTCCGTGAACGGTGAGGCGCAGCCGATCTCGATTACGCAGCGTAACCGAATCGCCGCCTCGGCACCGGCTGGCAGGTTCCTGGGAAAATGCACTGGACCGTTACCGCGGCGTGACGTGGGGGTTGACCTTCGCCGCTGGTCATGGCACTCTTGAGCCACGATCCGTGTCACGGGAGACGCCCCCGGCGCTTGTTCGCCGCCCGCGCCAACCCCCCACGGTGACCTCAGTGAAGGCCCCGGCACCGCACCCGCATGACGACCTCATGGTCACTCAACGTGGAGGACCCCTCAATGGCCAAGGCTCTTTTCGGTCACGTCGGCATGTCGCCCGACTACCGCCTCGTCTCCGACAACCGCCGCCTCCAGACCCGAGTACGTGAGCTCGAAGCCGAGCTTGCGCAGGTCCGTGCGGCCAACGAGGCACTCATGTCACACGTCACCGTCAGGGACGAGCTCCTGCTCAGCCTGCCCGCCGAGCCGGCGCTGACCTGATCCACCCGCACCACCCGAGGGGCGCAGTCACTGCGTCCCTCGTTTGCTGTCCAGACACCTGCCGGCAAGGGGCCGTGGTCGCCCGCCCACTCGGTAGGGTCCTCGGTATGTCTGGTGGCCGAGTCGATTCGTTCCGGGACCACAGTGACCGGGAGTCCTCCGCGTGCATCTGAAGAGCCTGACCCTCCGCGGCTTCAAGTCGTTCGCCTCCGCGACGACGCTGCGTTTCGAGCCCGGCATCACCACCGTGGTCGGGCCCAACGGCTCCGGCAAGTCCAACATCGTCGACGCCATCGCCTGGGTGCTCGGCGAGCAGGGCGCCAAGGCGCTGCGCGGCGGCAAGATGGAGGACGTCATCTTCGCCGGCACGGCCGGGCGCCCGCCGCTCGGCCGGGCAGAGGTCGTCCTGACCATCGACAACACCGACGGTGCGCTGCCGATCGAGTACGCCGAGGTCACGATCAGCCGGATCATGTTCCGCAACGGCGGCTCCGAGTACTCCATCAACGGCAACCCGTGCCGGCTGCTCGACGTCCAGGACCTGCTGTCCGACTCCGGCATCGGCCGGGAGCTGCACGTGATCATCGGCCAGGGTCAGCTCGACGCCGTGCTGCAGGCCAGCCCCGAGGAGCGCCGCGGCTTCATCGAGGAGGCCGCCGGCATCCTCAAGCACCGCAAGCGCAAGGAGAAGGCGCTCCGCAAGCTCGACGCGATGCAGGTCAACCTCAACCGGATCAACGACCTGACCGGTGAGCTGCGCCGCCAGCTCAAGCCGCTGGGTCGACAGGCCGAGATCGCCCGGCGCGCCGTCCAGGTCCAGGCCGACCTGCGCGATGCCCGGTTGCGGTTGCTGGCGGACGACCTGGTCAACCTGCGGGCGGCGCTCGAGACCGAGGTCGCCGACGAGAACGCCATCCGTGCGCGCCGTGCTGCCGTCGAGGCAGAGCTGGCCACCGTGGCTGGTCGCGAGGCCGAGCTCGAGGCGCGGGCCGCGAGCGAGGCGCCGCGGCTGGCCAGGGCCCAGGAGACCTGGTACCGGCTGTCCAGCCTGCGCGAGCGTTTCCGCGGCACCGCATCACTCGCCGCCGAGCGGGTCCGTCGCTCCGGCGACGACGAGCTGAGCACGGCCGCCCACGGCTCGCGCGACCCCGACGACATGGAGCGGGAGGCCCAGTCGGTACGGGACCAGGAGCGCGAGCTGGCCGAGGTCCTCGAACGCGAGCGGGCGGCGCTGGCCGCAGCCACCGCCGCGCGGGTCGACCTCGAGGTCTCCCTGGCGGCCGAGGACAAGGCCCTGGTCGCGGCCGCGCGGGCAGTCGCCGACCGGCGCGAGGGGCTGGCCCGGCTGACCGGCCAGGTCGGTGCGCTGCGCAGCCGCTCCGCGGCCGCTGAGGCCGAGATCGGCCGACTGGCGGCAGGGTTCGACGAGGCGGCCGCCCGTGCCCAGGCGGCCGAGGCCGAGCTGGCCGAGCTCGAGGCACAGGTCGCCGGCCTGGACGAGGGCGAGGTCGACCTGGACAGCGCCTTCGAGGCGGCGAGCACCCGGCTGGCCGAGATCGAGGACGTGGTGCGCGACCTGGTCGCCCAGGAACGCGAAGCCGAACGTGACCGCGCGTCGCTGGCCGCTCGTCGGGAGGCGCTCGCGCTGTCGCTGTCGCGCAAGGACGGGGTCGGGGCGCTGCTCGCCGCCGCGGCCCGGCTGCCGGGACTGCTCGGGTCCGTGGCCTCCGTGCTCACCATCGAACCGGGTGCCGAGGTCGCGGTGGCTGCAGCGCTGGGGGCTGCCGCTGACGCCGTCGCTGTCGGCTCCGTCGCCGACGCGGCCCAGGCCCTGGCCATGCTCCGGACCGAGGACGCCGGCAGGGCCGGCCTGCTGGTCGCCGGTGGACCTCCGGTGGACCGCGCCGGCTGGCCCGCGACCGGTCACGGCTACCTCGTGGACAAGATCCGCGCGCCCGAGGCGCTGCGGCCGGCGCTCGCCGCCCTGCTCGAGCGCATCGTGCTCGTCGCGGACCTCGACCAGGCTCGGCTCGTGGTGGAGGCGGAGCCGGGGACGCGTGCCGTGACCCACAACGGCGACCTGCTCGGCGCCGCCTGGGCGATCGGCGGTTCGGCCGGTGCGCCGAGCCTGCTCGAGGTGCAGGCAGCCGTGGACGAGGCGGACGCCCAGCTGGCTGAGGTGACCGCCCTCGGCGAGCGGCTGCGGCTGGCCCTCGCCG
>JAWWOM010000438.1:0-5937 GCA_033851655.1 Frankiales bacterium | reverse complement strand
CCGAACTACCACGGCAACTGACGCCGGGAACAGGACGACCATCAGTGGCCGACGTCGAGATCGGAC
This sequence comes from Frankiales bacterium, assembly GCA_033851655.1. GTDB lineage: Bacteria > Actinomycetota > Actinomycetes > JAWWOL01 > JAWWOL01 > JAWWOL01. The sequence goes on along the minus strand of JAWWOM010000438.1, from coordinate 5,871 downwards.
GAGGCAAGACGGCCCGGCGGGGCTACGGGTTCGACGACATCGCCGTCGTTCCCAGCCGCCGCACCCGTGACCCCGAGGATGTCTCGGTCGCGTGGCAGATCGACGCGTACCGGTTCGAGGTGCCGCTGGTGGTCGCCCCGATGGACAGCGTCGTCTCGCCCGAGACCGCCATCGCCATCGGCCGCCTCGGCGGCCTGGGCGTGCTCGACCTCGAGGGGCTCTGGACCCGCTACGACGACCCGGAACCACTGCTCGCGGAGATCGCCGGGCTCGACCCGGCGCAGTCGACCGCACGGCTGCAGGAGCTCTACGCCGAGCCGATCCGCGAAGAGCTCATCGTCGACCGGATCGCCCAGATCCGCGACGCCGGCGTGACGACCGCGGCTGCGCTGTCGCCGCAGCGGACCGCAGAGCTGCACAAGGCGGTGCTGCGGGCCGGCGTCGACCTGTTCGTCATCCGCGGCACCGTCGTCTCGGCAGAGCACGTCTCGTCGCAGGCGGCGCCGCTCAACCTCAAGCAGTTCATCTACGAGCTGGACGTGCCGGTCATCGTCGGCGGCTGCGCGACCTACCAGGCGGCGCTGCACCTGATGCGTACGGGAGCCGCCGGCGTCCTGGTCGGCGTGGGCGGCGGCCCTGCGCACACGACCCGCAAGGTGCTCGGCATCGGCGTGCCGATGGCGACGGCCGTGTCCGACGTGGCCTCCGCCCGCCGTGACTACATGGACGAGTCCGGCGGCCGCTACGTCCACGTCATCTGCGACGGCGGCATGGCCAACGGCGGCGACATCGCCAAGGCGGTGGCCTGTGGCGCCGACGCCGTGATGATCGGCATGCCGCTCGCACGGGCGAGCGAGGCCCCCGGTCGCGGCTGGCACTGGGGCGCCGAGTCCCGGCACCCCACGTTGCCGCGCGGAGCGCGGGTCGAGCTCGGCACCGTCGGCACCCTCGAGCAGATCCTGTTCGGCCCGTCGCACGTGACCGACGGCACGATGAACATCGTCGGGGCACTCCGTCGCGCCATGGCCACGACCGGCTACTCCGACCTCAAGGAGTTCCAGCGGGTCGAGGTCGTGGTCAACCCCGCGCGGGACTGACGTGCAGGTCGTCTTCGTCCACGGCGCGCTCGTCCGCGGTGCTGCGTGGTGGTCCGTGCCGGCCGCCGTTGCCCAGCTGGTGCGCTCGCTGTGATCCCGCCAGTCGTCGACGCCAGCTGGCTCGCTGAGCACACCGGCGAGGTCGTCCTGGCCGATGTCCGCTGGTATCTCGACGGACGGTCCGGCAGGGACGCGTACGACGGCGGTCACCTGCCGGGCGCGGTCTTCGCCGACCTCGACCGGTGGCTGGCGGCCGAGCCGTCGCCATCGCAGGGCCGGCACCCGTTGCCCGAGCCCGAGGTGTTCGCCCGCGGCATGGGCGAGCTCGGCATCGGCGACGCCGCGACGGTCGTCGCCTACGACGACGCCGGAGGCACCATCGCGGCGCGGCTGGTCTGGATGTTGCGGGTCACCGGGCACGATGCGGCCCTGCTCGACGGCGGGCTGACCGGCTGGTCCGGCCCGCTGTCCCGGACGCCGGCCGCTCCGGCCCAGACCACCTTCACCGCTGTCGGGTGGCCGGCCGAGCGGCTCGCTCAGCTGGCCGAGCTGGCAGGCGCGGGGCACCTCATCGACGCGCGGCAGGCCGAGCGGTTCCGTGGCGAAGTCGAGCCGGTCGACGCTCGGCCTGGTCACATCCCGGGCGCAAAGTCCTTGCCCTGCAGGGAGAGCGTCGATGCCAACGGGCGTTTCCTGCCGCTGGAGGCGTTGCGGTCCCGGCTGGCCGGCGCCGGCATCCGGCCGGGCGACGACATCGTGGCCTACTGCGGATCCGGCGTCACCGCCTGCCACAACCTGGTCATGCTCGAGCTGGCCGGCTTCGGACCCGGCCGGCTCTATCCCGGGTCGTGGTCGCAGTACGCCGCAACAGACCTGCCGGCGGCTACTGGTAGCTGATGAAGTCCGGTGCCGGCGTGAGCGCCTCGACCTCTGCCGGTTTGAAGATGTTCTTGTCCTCGGTCAGGAACAGCTTGAAACCGTTGAAGAACGGCTTGCGCACCCGCAGCAGGCTGTAGATGTAGACCTTGGAGCCGCGGTCACCGTGCCCGTCGAAGTGCCAGACGATCGCGAGTCCCGGCTGTGGCTTGACCTGCGGTCGGTTGAGGATCATCCGCTGGATGAAGTTGTGCAGCACGACGATCTTCTGAGGCAGCCCGTGGCTGACCGTCAACGCGGAGAGATAGGCCGTGACGCTGTTGATCTCGCTGGCGTCGACGTGGCCGAAGACCTTGGCGGGGACCTGGTCGGGTCCCATTCGCCACTCGCTGTCCAACGCGACGCCGACATCCGGCTGCAGCAGGAACTTCTCGTAGCGCTTGACCACGGTGAGGAAGTCCTGCCGCCCGGGCTGGATGTCGAGGATCAGCAGCTCGTGGTGCTTGCGCGCGGCGTCGAGGTAGGGCTGGATCTGCTCAGGGGTGCTGTCGTGGCTGTAGTTGCCGTCGCTGCCCTTGAACCCGTCGACCAGGGTCGCGATGAGCTCGAGCGCAGGCAGCGCCGGCCGGGTCGGGGTGGCGAACTTCGCTGCGGCGATGGCGACCTGCGCGGCCGCCTGGTCCGGTGTGTAGTGACCGAGAATGCCCAGAGCCTTGGACTGCCCGTTGCCGTAGTAGGCGACGACGCGGTACTTCGGCAGGATCTGCCGGCCCCCGAACGGCAGCTGTACGAGCTTGGGCGCCGGTGGCGTGGTCGTCACCGTCGGCGTCGGGCTGGCGCTCGTGGTCGTCGGCGTGATGCCGGTCGGCGTGGCGCTGCCGGTCGTGGTCTTGACACCGACCGAGCCGTGGCTGGTGCAGGCCGTCAGCCCGATGAGGGCGACGCACAGGGGAGCGGCCAGGCGGCCGCGGTGTAGGCGCACGGAGCACAAGGTACGACATCCTGCCCGTTCGGCAAGCATCACCTCACTCGCAGCGGGGTCACAGAGGGACGTCGACGACGATCTCCCCGCCGAGCCGTGCGCCTCGCAGCAGGCTGAGATGGTCGCCGCTCCAAAAGCTCCCGGGGTCGTACGAGTGCGGCCGCCGTTTCCCGTCGAGCAGCCCCATCGACTCGTACGTCAGAGCCACAACCTCGGCGCAGTAGGCACTCTCGAGGTCGGCACCGTTGTCGGTCCGTTGGCCGCGCCGACGAGGCAGCGGGGCCCGGCCGCGCAGCCAACGGCCGGCCAGCGCCGCTGTGCTCGGAAACGGGGTGCCGTCGAGCCGGGCGATCGTGCGCAGGACCGAATTCTCATCAGATCGTGACACCGGCGGTTCCAGCTGCCGCAGCCACGCGCGTTGTCCGTACCGGGTGGCCCAGACCATCACGGCGGCCTTCAGGTCGTGCAGCTGGACGCCGCGCTGGTGGTTGCCGCTCCACAGGTCGGTGAGCGACTTGCCCAGCTCCGCGTGCCACATCAGCGGCGGCAGGTCGTCGAGGACCACCGCCATGCCCACGTGGTTGACCGGAGCGTTGGTCGTCAGCTGGATCGCCCGGTCACCAGGCATGCGGCCGCGGAACAGCCAGAGGTCGCCGGTACGGGTGAGCTCGACGGCTTCGTCGAGGCTGATCGGATGCATGGGGGATCCCGCAGTGTGCGACATGCCCGTAGCCTAGGCAGATGCAGTCAGGGACAGCGTTGAAGGCGCTCGGCAAGCTGATCGGCCTGGCCGGAGTCCTGGGCGTGGCGGCGACCGGAGTGGTCGTGGTCCGGGCGCAACGTCGCCGAGCGGCGTACACCCCTGACCAGGTCCGGCAGCGGCTGCACGAGCGGCTGACCGAGATCGATCAGGACTGACGCTCCACCACCAGCGCCACCATTGCTGCCCGCGTGGAGACACCGAGCTTGGCGAAGATCCGGCGCAGGTGGGTCGAGACGGTCCACAGGCTGATGTCCAGCACGCTCGCGATCATCTTGTTCGTGTAGCCGTGCGCGACCATCCGCGCGATCTCCCGCTCCCGCGGGCTCAGCGACCCTGCCTTCGACGGATGAACGGCGGTCAGGGCACAGCGCACGCCGTCGACGGTCACGTCCAGCAGCGGATCGGCGTCCGGCGTCAGTGCGATCGCGCGGGCGATGACCGCCCGGAGGAGCGCGTCCATCGGCAGGCCGGCCAGGTCGAGCGGGTCCAGGGCGAGCGGGTGCAGCTCCCGTGGGACAGGCGCCCCCACCCCCGGGGCGCGCGTCAGGATCGCGTTCATCCGTTCCCCTTGTGCATCAGACCTCGACCGCCCGAAGAGGCCGATCGCTGACGCGGAACCTGACCAGCATCGACCAACAATGCCCACCTGTCACCTACCTGTGCGAAACGCATTCGCGGTGATCGGAACGGCGTCGCCACGGCCGATACGATGGTCCGGTGACTGAGCCCTCGTTCGACACCGTCCTCGTCGTCGACTTCGGCGCGCAGTACGCCCAGCTGATCGCCAGGCGGGTCCGCGAGTGCCACGTCTACAGCGAGGTCGTGCCGTGGACGATGCCGCTCGAGCAGATGCTGGCCAGGTCACCCAAGGCGATCATCCTGTCCGGCGGGCCGAGCTCCGTCTACGCCGAGGGCGCGCCACAGGTCGACAAGGCGCTGTTCGAGACCGGTGTCCCGACGTTCGGCATCTGCTACGGCTTCCAGGCGATGGCTGCCGCACTCGGGGGCACCGTCGCCCGTACCGGGACCGCGGAGTTCGGCCGGACCCCGTTGCAGGTGACCGGTGATGGCAGGCTCTTCGCCGGACTGCCCCTCGAGGCGTCGGTCTGGATGTCCCACAACGACGCCGTTTCCGTTGCGCCACAAGGGTTCTTGGTCACGGCGACCACGATCCAGACCCCCATCGCCGCCTTCGAGAACGTGGCCGCCGGCTTGTACGGGGTTCAGTTCCACCCCGAGGTGCTGCACACCGAGCGGGGTCTCGAGGTGCTCAAGCACTTTCTGTACGACGGCGCAGGCTGCCGGCCGACCTGGACCATGGTCAACATCGTCGAGGAGCAGGTCGAGCGGATCCGGGCGCAGGTCGGCACCGGCCGGGCCGTCTGCGGGCTCTCCGGTGGCGTCGACTCCGCGGTCGCAGCGGCCCTGGTCCAGCGGGCCATCGGCGACAAGCTCACCTGCGTGTTCGTCGACCACGGGCTGTTGCGCAAGGGTGAGGCCGAGCAGGTCGAACGGGACTTCGTCGCCTCGACCGGTGTTCAGCTCAAGGTCGTCGACGCGGCAAAGCGGTTCCTCGACGCGCTTGCCGGGGTGACCGACCCGGAGACCAAGCGCAAGGCGATCGGCCGCGAGTTCATCCGGGTGTTCGAGGAGGCCGCGCGCGAGGTCATCGCCGACGCCGACGCGCACGGCGAGACGGTCGAGTTCCTGGTCCAGGGCACGCTCTACCCCGACGTCGTCGAGTCCGGCGGCGGCGAGGGTGCCGCCAACATCAAGAGCCACCACAACGTCGGCGGGCTGCCGGACGACCTGCAGTTCGGGCTGGTCGAGCCGCTGCGGGCGCTGTTCAAGGACGAGGTGCGCAAGGTCGGCCTCGAGCTCGGACTGCCGGAGGAGATCGTCTGGCGGCAGCCGTTCCCCGGCCCCGGTCTCGGCATCCGGATCATCGGTGAGGTCACCCACGACCGGCTCGAGGTGCTGCGCGAGGCCGACGCGATCGCCCGCGAGGAGCTGTCCCGGGCCGGCCTCGACCGCGACATCTGGCAGTGCCCGGTGGTGCTGCTCGCCGAGGTGCGCTCGGTGGGGGTCCAGGGCGATGAGCGGACGTACGGGCACCCGGTCGTGCTGCGGCCGGTGTCGTCCGAGGACGCGAT
>JAWWOM010000437.1:0-8822 GCA_033851655.1 Frankiales bacterium | reverse complement strand
CTGACGGGCCGGCGTCGGTGGGCACGGGGTTCGTCGCGCTCGCCCTGGCCGTGGCCCTCGCGCCGCTCAACCGCCGCACCCGGGCGCTGGCCGCAACGCTCGGCCTGCTGCTCTGCTCGGCAACGCTTGTCCAGCTCAGCCACAACTCCGCGGTGATGCATGTCCACTACGTCTTCGCCGTGGCCCTGACCGCCTTGTACGAGGACTGGACGACCTACGTCGCCGCGATTGCCTTCGTGCTGGCGGAGCACCTGGTCGTCGCCGGCATCGACCCCGGCCCCAGCATCGCCGGCGACCGCGAGCCGCTGCGCTTCACCCTCGTGGACCTGGTCTTCGTCCTCGGCACGAGTGCGACCCAGCTGGTCTTCTGGTTCTACGGCGGCCAGGACGCCTCCGTGTACCGCACCGAGCTGGCCGAGCTGGACCAGGGCCGCACCAAGGTGCAGGACCGGCTGCGCGAGCTCGAGACAACCCGGGAGGACCTGCTCGCGACGGTCTCCCACGAGTTCCGTACGCCGCTGACGGCGATCCAGGGCGCCGCGATGACCATGCGCAAGCACCGGGCCCGGTTGGCCGAGTCGCGGGTCGACGAGATGCTCGACGCCGTCCTCGTCAACAGCGAACGCCTGGGCCGGCTGCTCGAGAACATGCTCACCGCCGCCGAGGTCAGGCCTCCGGACGGCAAGGCGGTCACCGACGTGCACCAGGTCGCGCTCGAGGTGGCCGAGCTGGTCGAGTCCGCCCACGCGCGGCGCACCCCCACCGTCGTGGTCGCCGTGCAGGAGCGGCTGGAGGCGAGGATCGAGGGCTCGGCGCTGCACCAGATCCTGGCCAACCTGCTGGACAACGCCATCGTGCACGCCCAGCCGGGCTCGCACGCCATCGTCTCCGGCGCCGTCGAGGCGGACGACATCGTGGTCACCGTGGCCAACGAGGCGCAGGGCGTCGATGCCCAGATGCTCGCCGAGCTGTTCGAGCCGTTCACCCAGCTGGACAGCTCGAGCACCCGGGCCCAGGAGGGGGCAGGCGTGGGGCTGTACGTCGTCCGGCGGCTGGTCGAGGTCTCGTCCGGGTCCCTGAGCGTCCGGTCACAGCCAGGCTGGGTGAGTGTCGAGGTGCGGCTGCCCCGGGCGCCGGCCCGCGACGTCGACCTGACCCTGGCCGAACGGTTCGCGGGACACTGATCCCGTACGGCGGTCAGGCGCCCATCGCGTGCGCGCCGCCGTCGACATGCACGATCTCGCCGGTGGTGGCAGGAAACCAGTCGGACAGCAGTGCCACGCAGGACTTGGCCACCGGACCGGTGTCGGACAGGTCCCAGCCCAACGGGGCCCGGCCGGCCCACACGTCCTCGAACGCCGAGAAGCCGGGGATGTTCTTGGCTGCCATCGTGCGCAGCGGACCGGCAGCCACCAGGTTGACCCGGATCCCCTGGCCGCCCAGCTCGCGGGCGAGGTAGCGCGAGCACGACTCGAGCCCGGCCTTGGCGACTCCCATCCAGTCGTAGGCGGGCCAGGCCACGGTGGCGTCGAAGTCGAGCCCGAGGATGCAGGACCCCGGGGTGAGCAGCGGCAGCGTCGCCTTGGCCAGCGAGGCCAGCGAGTAGGTCGAGACGTGCACGGCCGTCGCGACGTCTGACCAGGGGGCCTCGAGGAACCCGCCGCCCAGGCAGCTCTGCGGAGCGAACCCGATTGCGTGCAGCACGCCGTCGAGCCGGTCCACGTGCTCGCCCAGCCGGCCGGACAGCGAGGCCAGCTGCTCGTCGTCGGTCACGTCGAGCTCGATCACCGGGGCCGGCTGCGGAAGCCGACCGGCGATCCGGGTGGTGATCGACATCGCCCGGCCGAACGAGGTCAGCACGACCTGCGCGCCCTGCTCCTGCGCCTCCCGTGCGACACCGAACGCGATGGACGCGTCGGTGAGCACCCCCGTCACCAGGATCTTCTTGCCCTCGAGCAGACCAGCCACTTAGTGCCCCATTCCCAAACCGCCGTCGACAGGGATAACAGCTCCGGTGATGTACGCCGCCGCGTCGCCGGCGAGGAACGTCACGACGCCGGCGACCTCCTCCGGGGTGGCATAACGGCCGAGCGGGACCGACCCGAGGATCTCCTTGCGGCGGGCCTCGGTCAGCTCAGCCGTCATGTCGGTGGCGACGAAGCCCGGCGCCACGACGTTGGCCGTGATGCTGCGTGAGCCGAGCTCGCGGGCGATCGAGCGGGCGAAGCCGATCAGCCCAGACTTGCTGGCCGCGTAGTTGGTCTGACCGGCCGAACCGGACAGCCCGACCACCGAGGAGATGAAGATGATCCGGCCGCGGCGGGCCCGCAACATCCCCGACGCCGCCCGCTTGGCCACCCGGTAGGAGCCGGTGAGGTTGGTGTCGAGGACCTCGCTCCAGCTGGCCTCGTCCATCCGCAGCAACAAGGTGTCCTTGGTGATGCCGGCGTTGGCGACGAGCACCTCGACCGGGCCGTGCTCCGCCTCCACAGCAGTGAAAGCCTCGTCGACCGACGCCGGGTCGGTGACATCCATCCGTACGGAGAACAGGCCGTCGGGCGCAGCGCTGCCCCGGTAGGTCACGGCGACCTGGTCGCCCTGCGCGGCGAACGCGCGGGCCACGGCGAGGCCGATGCCACGACTGCCTCCGGTGACCAGGACTGACCGGCTCATCGGGTTCGGGCTCCTTGTGTGGACAGCGGGGTGGTGACAGCGGGGGAAGTCTGCCACATGCGCCGTTCGGCCCATCGATCATGCTCTGCCGGGCCCCGGAAAGTGGGTCCGCCCGGACCTGCGGGCAGCCGCTGGCCCCGACGATGAACTACCTGTCACCGAGTCACCCGCCCGAACTGCCTGTCCGTCCCGGAGGTCCCGCCATGTCGAACCCCACGTTCGCCGCCACGAGCAGCACCGATGTCGCCGCCCTGTACACCGACGACGGCGTGCTGGTCCGGCTCGACGGTGCACTGGACGCAGCCTCCGCGCCACAGCTCCGGACGGCGCTGCTCAGCGTTCGCCCCGCCGGCTGCGACGACGTCATCATCGACGCCGCCGGGGTCACCGCGGTTGACGACGACGCCCTCGCGGTGCTGCTCGCCGCCGGCGCCTGGGCCGTCGACACCGGCGCCCGCCTCGGCTTCTCGCGGATGTCGGACGTCCTGCGTGCCGAGATCTCGATGCTCGACATCTCGATGCTGCTGCCCATGCTCGCCCCGGCTGGAGAGCGGGTCGCCCACCCGACCCGCCTGGCCGTCGCGCGCTAGTCTCGCGGCGCAGCACCGGTATCCCGGTATCGCATCCCCAGACCGACGGCCTTCCGGACCCCCGACCGGAGGGCCGTCGCCTTGTCCGGCGCCCCGGACGAACAGTCAGATGACAGTTCGGCGGTTGTCACAATTTTCCGCGGTGTTGCTCTCGCAACGTTACAGCGATCCATGTAGCATCGCCCTCGATCGCGCTGGTGATCCCCCGACATCAGTGCGACCGAAGCGGTGCCGGGTGCCTGCCCCCGTGGTCGCCCGGCACCGCCTCTTCATGTCAGGCTGGCGGCATGACCAAGGCCACCGACCAGCCGCTGTGCTCCGCCAAAGGGTGCGCGCTCGCGGCGACCCACGTGCTGGTCTGGAACAATCCCACGTTGCACACTCCCGATCGGGAGAAGACCTGGCTCGCCTGCGACGAGCACCGCGAGGGCCTGTCCCGCCACCTCGATGTCCGCGGCTTCCTGCGCCGGGTGGACCCGTTCACCCGGTGAGCTGACCGGTCTCCGGACCGGTGCCACTCACCCCTGGCTCGCCGGATGCTCCCGGGTCCACGCCGCAGCCGCAGCCGACAGCTCCGCGCTGAGCCGCTGCACGTCCTCGGCTGACCCACCGGCCCGGCCGGCGGCGAGCCCGAGCAGGAACGTGGTGACCGGCGCCGCCGGCCGGGCCACCCCGTGCGCCACGTCCTTCGCCAGGTCCAGCACGAGGTCCCGATAGGCAGCACCGGAAGCCTCGTCGAGGCCCAGCAGGGCAGAGCTCTGGCTCAGCCACTCCTCGAGCACGTTCACGCCAGCTCCTCCGCACGTCGTAGGTCCTCCGGGGTGTCACAGTCCTGCCAGGCAGGCCGCACCGCTGCAGGCGCCGGGACCCGTACGACCGTCAGGTTGGCAAGCACCACGCGCAGCGGCAAACCCTCCGGCGGCCCGGCAGCCGCCAGGGCCCGGCGCAGCGCCGAGGTCCGCCACACCCCCGCGAGCAGCTGGTCTCGGCCCGACGGATCGACCAGGAGCGCCCCGTCCGCACCGTCACTGCCACTGTCACTGAGGCTCGTCTCCAGCAGCTGCAGCGCTTCTGCGGTCATGAAGGGCAGGTCCGCCGCCAGCACCGCGACCGTGGCAGCGTCGACGAGGGGCAGCGCCGCAGCCAGGGCGGCGACCGGACCGCCGCCCGGGGGGTCCTCGCGCACCCAGCTGACCGGCCGCGCCGTCTCGCGCCGGGGCCCGACGACGACCACCGGCCCCGACACCGCGTCGAGCACCCGGTCGAGCAGGGACCGGCCACCGACCAGCAGCGCTGGCTTGTCCACTCCGCCGAGCCGCCGGCCAGCGCCGCCGGCCAGGATCACCGCGGCCGGGCTCATCGCGCGGCCCGACCGAGGGAGAGCCTGCGATCGACCCAGGCTGCACCGAAAGCGACCGCGAGGACCAGCACCGCCACCACCACGCAGTTGAGCGCGACACTGGGATAGCCGTGGGCGATGACATCGACGAAGGGATACGGGTACCAGTGCACGATCGGCCCGCGGACCAGCGTCACCGCGAGGTAGACCACCGGGAACAGCATGACCAGGCAGGCCACCCGGTACGAGGCCAGCCGGCGCGGGCCGAACACCAGCCAGCCGGTCACCGCCATCAACGGCGAGACCGTGTGCAGCACCTGGTCGGACACGTAGGCGGCGCCGTGCAGGTCGAGCAGGTCCTTGAGCACGGCGTAGTAGACGATCCCGGTGATGGCGATGCACACCACGCCCATCAGCCGGAGCACCGCGAACGTCGGGCCCCAGCCGGTCAGCCGCAGGCCGAGCAGCAGGCAGGTCAGCATCAGGATGATGTTCGAGTCGATCGTGAAGAAGAAGAGCAGGTTCAGCGTCCGGGTCAGTGGCGTGGCGAAGTGCCCGCTGGTCAGCCGCGCCGTGTCCCACAGCTGCACGCACAACCCGACCAGGACGACGAGCCCGGTCAACCCGAACCAAGCCCGCGCCCACCCCGGCCTGTCGATCATGCAGCAACCCTAGGGCACGGGGACGTAGGGCGCAGGCTCGGCCGGCACGAGCTCGGCATGATCGGTGGCGAACGTGCGCACGGCGCCCGGCAGGTCGTGTGCGGTCTCGAAACGCACGGTGACCCGGCCGACTCCCGACCCCTGCACCCAGCCGCGGCCGTACGTCGCGTGCTCGACGTCGGAGCCGGGCGCCCAACGGCGGACCGGCTCCGGGTCCGGTGGCCGGTCGGGCAACACCGTGGGCGGCAGGGCGAGCTCAGGCACCAGGTCGGGCAGCTCGTCCTGGACGTGGTCGGACAAGCCCGAGACCGTGACGCCGATCAGCCGGATGCCGTCGCTGACGTCGATCTCGCCCAGCAGCTTGCGGACGACCCGGCGGATGGTGCTCTCGTCGTCGGTGGCACCGGGCAGGGTGAGCGACCGGCTCAGTGTACGGAAGTCGTGCAGCCGGACCTTGAGGGTCACGGTCCGGCCGGAGTGCCCCGACCCGCGCAGCCGGCGGGCGGTCCGTCCGGCCATGAGGTCCAGCTCGGCGCGCAGCCGGGACAGGTCCGCGACATCGGTGTCGAACGTCTCCTCGGCACCGACGGACTTGGTCTCCCGGTCCGGGACGACGGCCCGGTCGTCCCTGGCCGCGGCCTGCGCAGCCAGGCCGGCACCCACCGCCTCGCCGACCAGGCCGACCAGCTCCTCGAGCGGCACAGCGGCGAGCTGGGCGACGGTGGCGACGCCGATTCGCTGCAGTCGCTGGGCGGTCACCGGGCCGACGCCCCACAACCGGGTCACCGGCAGCGCGTGCAGCATGGCCAGCTCCTCGCCCGGCGCGATCACCAGCAGGCCGTCCGGTTTCTCGAGGTCCGAGGCGATCTTGGCGACCAGCTTGGAGGAGCCGGCGCCGACGGAGGCCGTCAGCCCGGTCCGGTCGCGGATCGTCGCCCGCAGCTGCTCGGCGATCCGCCGGACCGACTCGGGACCGAGGTCTCCGGCGGCGGGCCCGGCTGCCGACAGGTCGACGAAGGCCTCGTCGAGCGACAGCGGCTCGACCAGCGGCGACAGCTCGCGCAGGGCGGCCATCACGATGTCGCTGGCCATCCGGTAGGCGCCGAACCGCGGGCCGAGGAAAGCGGCGCCGGGGCAACGGCGACGTGCCTCGGCCCCGGACATCGCGCTGTGGATCCCGTACCGGCGGGCCTCGTAGCTCGCGGTCGAGACGACGCCGCGCGGCCCGGTCCCGCCGACCACCACCGGTTTGCCGCGTAGCGACGGCTTGTCCCGCTGCTCGACCGCGGCGAAGAAGGCGTCGAGGTCGAGGTGGAGGATGACCGGCCGGCTGCGCACCGGCTCAGTCTGGCCCGCGCTTGCGACAGTTCGGCCAGGGGAACAGGCTGAACCGGGACAAGAGGAGGCATCCGTGGGCAGGGTCACCACCCGGCGCAGCGTGCTGAGGGTCACCGGCGACCACACGGTCCGGCGACCGGACACCCTCGTGGTGGAGGAACCGCTGGAGATCCGGGTCGGCGGCAAGCCGCTGTCCGTCACCATGCGGACGCCAGGCGACGACTTCGACCTGGTCACCGGGTTCCTGACCACCGAGGGAGTGACGGAGGCGGCGGACGAGATCCGGGCGATCCGCTACTGCGCCGGCGCGACGGTCGACGGGGAGAACACGTACAACGTCGTGGATGTGGAGCTCGCCGCCGGTGTCGCAGCCCCCGACGCCTCGCTCGAGCGCAACTTCTACACCACCAGCTCGTGCGGGGTGTGCGGCAAGGCCAGCATCGACGCGATCCGCACCCAGACCCGGTGGCCGGTCTCCGGCGACGACTGCACCGTCTCGCCGGCGACCCTGGCCGGCCTGCCGGAGTCCCTGCGCGAGGCCCAGCGGGTCTTCGACCGTACGGGCGGACTGCACGCAGCCGGTCTGTTCACCGTCGCCGGCGAGCTCCGGGTGCTCAGGGAGGACGTAGGTCGGCACAACGCCGTGGACAAGGTCGTCGGCTGGGCTGCACGCGAAGGACTGCTCCCGCTCCGCGGACACGTGCTGATGGTGTCCGGCAGGGTGTCCTTCGAGCTGACGCAGAAGGCGCTGATGGCCGGGATCCCCGTACTGGCAGCGGTTTCGGCGCCGTCGAGTCTTGCGGTGGACCTGGCGGCGGATGTCGGGATGACCGTCGTCGGCTTCCTGCGCGGGGACACGATGAACGTCTACACCGGCGACCGGCGGATCAGCCGTCAGTGACTGGTGTCCGGCTGGTCGTAGCTCTTGACGAACGAGGCGAACTTCTCCTGCCCGAAGCACTGGCTGAGCTTGGCCAGGTCGGCGTCGCTGGCCTTGTCGACCCGGAACCGCACGTTGCTGGCCAGCTCGGACACCATCGTGCCGTTGCCCATCGGCTCGGGCACCACGTGCGGGATGTTGCTGCAGGCGGCGAGCACGAGCCTGTGCTGCTCCTGGGTCGCGCCCGGCTTGAAGATCACCACCCACTCCCGCTTGGACAGCGCCGCTGAGTACTTGCAGCCGCTGAGCAGGGTCGCCCCTACGAGCAGGCAGGCGGTCAGTCGGCGAGCAGGCACCCTTCGAGACTAGGCGTCGTCAGCTGGCCTGGGCGTAGTGGGCCGCGATCTGGGCCGGGCTCAGCACCCGGGGATACTGCGCGACCTCGTCGATCGTCGCTGCACTTCCGCCGGCGCCGGTGGAGTACGCGCCGAGGGTGAGCTGCGATGCGGCGTTCAACGGGCCGGTGTTGCCCGTCCCGGAGCTGCCAGCCCGCAGGATCCCGTCGACCCACAACGCGATCGCGCCGGAGGACATGGTCCGGGTCAGGACGACGTGGTGCCAGGCGCCGTCGCCGTAGTCGGCGGCGTTGGCGTGGAGCGTCGTGTCCGGGTTGCCGACGCCGGCCATCAGGTGACCGCTGGCGTCGATGCTCACCCCGAAGTCGTTGCCGACGCCGGACACGTCGCCGTCGACGAGAGCAGCTCCGCCGGACCAGTCGACATGGTTGTCCTCCACCGGGGCTGCGTCCTTGAACCAGAACTCGAGGGAGAAGTCCGAGCCCACGAGCCGCGGGACCTGCAGGTAGCCGGCCGTCGGCGCCAGGTGCACCGCGGCGTCGCCGGCCACCGCACCGCTGGCCCCGTACGTGACCGAGCCGACGTAGCTGCCAGGGCCGCCGGCGGTTGCCGCCGCGCTCGGGCCGGAGGGGTCGTCCAGCCGCCACCAGCCCACCGGCGAGTCGGCGGTGACCGCCGCGAGGTAGCCGCTCGGCCTGGCCGCATCGTGGGCGGCGACCCGGGCGGCGCTGAGCACCGAGGGATAGTCGGCGACGTCGTCGATGCCGGCGCTCAACGGCGGTGGGATGGTGCCCGCCGCAGCGGTGAAGCTCGGGTCGGCCCCGAGGCTGAGGTGGTCCCTGGCGGTCAATGGCTCCGTGCCACCGGCGCCGCTCGCGACCGCCGAACCGTCGGCGTACAGGACCATCGCGCCGGTCGAGGAGTCCCTGGTCCAGACGACGTGGTGCCAGGCCCCGTCCTTGTACGAGGTCCCGGTGGAGGCGA
>JAWWOM010000402.1:0-5190 GCA_033851655.1 Frankiales bacterium | reverse complement strand
CGAGCCGCGCTGATGATCCGGTTCGCCTCGACCCGCGCGTCGCGGACGATGTCGGTCTCGTCGACCAGCCGCAGCCGTTCCTGCTCGGCCTCCTCGATGATCCGCTCTGCCTCGCGCCGGCCCTCGGCCACCACCTCGTCCCGGTCCTGCAACAGGTAGCGCGCCTGGCGGAACTCGCCCGGGAGCAGCTCCTTGAGCTCGTCGAGCTGGCCCAGCAGGTCGGCCCGGTTGACCACGCACGAGGCGGACATGGGCATGGCCCGCGCCGACTCGACGGTCGCCACGATCTCGTCGAGCTTGACCTGTACGTCCTGAACGGGCTCTGCCATGGACGACAACTGAACGACACTCCCTAGGACTGCGAGCTCGCGCTCGGCTATTGGCTGTCGCTGCCTGATCGGCCGGCCAGCCGCCGGATCAGCGCCTGGTGAACCTGGACGGGGACGAGCCCGGAGACATCGCCACCGTACGTCGCGACCTCTTTGACGAGGCTTGACGAAAGGAAACTGTAGAGCGGGTTGGTCGAGACGAACAATGTCTCGATCCCCGCGAGCCCGTGGTTCATCTGCGCCATCTGCAGCTCGTAGTCGAAGTCGCTGACCGCGCGCAGCCCTTTGACGATGACCGGGATGCCGTGGCGGCGGCAGTAGTCGACCAGCAGCCCGCTGAAGGAGTCGACCACCACGTTGCCGTACTCGGCGGTGACCTCGCGCAGCAGACCGATCCGCTCGTCGAGGTCGAACAGCCCGTCCTTGGCCCGGTTGACGAGCACTCCGATCGTGACCTCGTCGTAGAGAGCGCTGGCCCTCGCGATGATGTCGAGGTGACCGTTGGTCACCGGGTCGAACGAGCCGGGGCAGATGGCGCGGCGCACTGAACCTCCGGCTAGGTGTTGGTCGCTCGCTGGGTCATGGTGGGTCACGATGGCACCTCCGCGGCCGCGTAGCCGTACCAGAGCGTCGCCTCACCGTAGCGGCGTTCGCGTCCCGGCTCGATGCCCGGCGGCCAGAGCCACGGCGTGTCCCTGCTCGACCGCTCGACCACCACGACGGCGCCGGCTGCCAGGAACCCGTGCTCGAGGGCCTGGACGAGCACGGCGGCCAGCGACTCGGCCGGGGACGCGTAGGGCGGGTCGGCGAACACGATGTCGTACGGGAGGTGCGGGGCGCTGAGCACGTGGCGTTCGACCGGTTCGAGGACCACCTCGGCGCCCGCCAGCCCCAGCTCGTCGACGTTGCGCCGGATCACGGCTGCGGCCCTGGCGTTGTCCTCGACCATCACCGCCTGCTGCGCACCCCTCGACAACGCCTCGAGGCCGATCGCGCCGGAGCCGGCGTAGAGGTCGAGCACGCGCCGGCCCTCCCAGCCGCCGATGAGCGACTCCAGGCTGGAGAACAACGCCTCACGGGCGCGGTCGGCGGTGGGCCGGGTGTCCGTGCCGGACAGGGTGCTCAGCCGGCGTCCGCGCGCCCGTCCCGCGATGATCCGGGTCACCCCGCGCGCCCGTCGACGAGGGAGTGCAAGAGGGGCATGAGGCGCATCAGGCCCTCTCGAGATATTCGGAGCGTTCCGGGTCCAAGGCGTCAGCCAGCGCCTGGGCGAGGGCGGGATGCGCTGACAGGTCGGGGTCCTCGGCGACGATCGCGGTGGCCTCGTCGCGCGCCTGGCTGATCAGCTCCTCGTGCCGGCTCAGCTCGAGCATCTTGAGGAACTTGCGCCGGCCGGACTGGCTGGCGCCCAGGACGTCGCCCTCACGGCGGGTCTCGAGGTCGAAGCGGGCCAGCTCGAAGCCGTCCACCGTCGATGCCACCTTGACCAGCCGTTCGTGGGTCGGGCTGCCGGGCTCGGTCGAGGTCTCGAGCAGGCAGACGCCGGGGGCGGTGCCGCGGCCGATCCGCCCGCGCAGCTGGTGCAGCTGGGACATGCCGAAGCGGTCCGCATCGAGCACCGCCATGACGGTCGCGTTGGGCACGTCGACGCCAACCTCGATCACCGTGGTCGCGACCAGCACGTCCAGCCGGCCGTTGGCGAAGGCCGACATCACGTCGTCCTTGTCGGCAGGCGCCATCCGGCCGTGCAGGGCAGCCACCCGCAGCCCGGTGAGCTGCCCGTCGACGAGCTGGGGAAGCACGTCCAGAACCGCAGCCGGCGGCCGTCGCTGGTCACCGCCGCTGTCCTCGTCCGGCTCGAGCTCGTCGACGTCGGCGACCCCCTCGCCGATCCGCGCGCACACGACGTAGGCCTGGTGGCCCGCCGCGACCTCCTCGCGCACCTTCGCCCACATCCGGTCCACCCAGGCCGGGCTGGCGGCGGGCACGACGAAGCTCCGGATGGGTGATCGGCCCGCCGGCAGCTCGGTGAGCGAGGACACCTCGAGGTCGCCGAACACGGTCATGGCGACCGTACGGGGAATAGGGGTCGCGGTCATCACGAGCAGGTGCGGTGGCTCGGATCCCTTGGCCCGCAGGGCATCTCGCTGATGTACGCCGAACCGGTGCTGCTCGTCGACGACCACTAGTCCGAGGTCGGCGAACTGCACCCGCTCCTCGAGCAGCGCGTGCGTGCCGACGACGATGCCGGCCTGTCCGGAGGCCGCCTCGAGCAGCGCCTCGCGCCGGGCGGCGGTGTTCTGGGAGCCGGTCAGCAGGGCCACCCTGGTGGCTTCCTCGGAGCCACCGAGCCGCCCGCCGTCGGCGAGCGGGCCGAGCATCGCGGAGATCGAGCGGTGGTGCTGCTGGGCCAGCACCTCGGTCGGCGCAAGCAGCGCCGCCTGACCGCCGGCATCGACGACCGCCAGCATCGCGAGCAGCGCGACCACGGTCTTGCCGGAGCCCACCTCCCCCTGGAGCAGCCGGTGCATCGGCACGGTCCCTGCCAGGTCGGCGCGCAGCTGCTGGTCGACCTCGGCCTGGCCGGCGGTGAGGGTGAACGGCAGCCGGGACCGGAAGGCGTCGACCAGGCCGCCGGCCCTGGCCACCCGGGGAGTGGTCGGGACCAGCGCAGCCTCGGCGCGGCGCCGGGCGAGGGCCACCTGGAGCACCATCGCCTCGTCCCACGCCAGGCGTCGCCTGGCCTGCTCGATGTCGGCATCGCTCTGCGGCCGGTGGATCTTCTGGATCGCCTCAGCCCAGGGCAGCAGTCCGTGCCGGACCCGCACTCCCTCCGGCAGGGGGTCCTCGATCTCGTCCGTGGCGTGCAGCACCAGGGCCACGGCGTCGGAGATCTGCCAGGTGGTGATGTCCTTGGACGCGGGATAGATGACGAGCTGCAGGCTGACGAAGCTGCGGGCCACCCGCTCGGCACCCGCCTCGTCGAGATCTTCGAGCAGCTTGTACTGCGGGTGCGTCAGCTGTCGGGTCTGGTTGAACCGGGTCACCGTCCCGGTGAACAGTCCGGTCCGGCCGGGCAGCAGGTCACCGCCGAACCAGCCGCCCCTGCTGAAGAAGGCGATCTCGAGCTGGCCATGGCCGTCGGTGACGACCAGCTTGGTGACCGTGCCCTTGCGCTGCCTCATCGGGATCTTCTTGGACGACACCACCTTGGCGACGACGGTCACGTGCTCGCCGACCTCGAGGGCGTTGAGCCTGGTGAGCTCACCGCGCTTGTCGTACCGGCGCGGGTAGTAGCGCAGCAGGTCGCCGACCGTGTGCAGTCCGAGCGAGTCCGCCATCGGCTTGGCCGTCTTGGCGCCGACAACGCTGCGCAGCGGCTGGTCGAGCGCGCTCACCAGCGCCTCACCTCCGCCAAGCCCGCACGCGCGTCCACGCTCGCAGGGTAACGTCCCGGTGCGACGGTGTCGGTGAACGAGGGACAGGTTTGGCGCTCACTGCGTTGCCCCGTACTCTGGGGGGGTTGTCCGCATCGGCGCCTGACGAGTTCCGGCCCGTGTGCCTTTCATAACCATCTTCTGTGTTGGGAGCTTTCCCGTGTCGAGCGTGTGCGACGTCTGCGCCAAGGGGCCCGGTTTCGGTATGTCGGTGTCTCACTCCCACCGCCGCACCCGCCGCCGTTGGAACCCGAACATCCAGACCGTGCGAGCCATGGTCGGTGGCACCCGCAAGAAGCTCAACGTCTGCACCTCCTGCCTCAAGGCCGGCAAGGTCGCCCGCTAGTCCTGCTCCTGCACAACCCTGCTTCTGCAGGCGAAAAGGCGTACGCGTTCCCACGCGTACGCCTTTCCTGCGTCTCCGCCCTGCCCAGGGCCGCGGGCATCAGCCCGAGCGTGGCAGCAACCGGCTGCCGACCACGGTCAGCAAGGCGATCCCCGACTGCAACCCGACCAGCAGCACGGTCGCGTGCAGCGGGCCGAGACGACTGGGCGACGCCAGGGAGAGGTAGAGCGTGCCGAGGCTGGCTACGCCGACAGCCAGGCTGAGCTGCTGCATCGTGGTGAACACGCCGCCACCAGCCCCGGCCGACTCGATCGGCACCTCGGAGAGCACCACCCGGATCAGCGACGGCATGGTCAGCCCCTGCCCGAACCCCATCACCGTGAAGGACGCCAACAGGTCCCACGGTGTGGTGTGGGGCCAGGTCTGCTCCAGCGTCCAGATGAGCATCAGCAGGCCGAGCAGCTGGATCAGGCCCCCGACCGTGATCACGGTCCGGCCCCAGCGGACCACCAGCCGGGCGATCTGCAGCGAGGCGACCAGGAACGCCAGGGCCATCGGGGTCAGCGCCAGCCCGGCCTTGACCGCGCTGTAGCCGAGAGCGCCCTGAGCGGTGAGCGCGTAGACGAACATGAAAGCGCCGAAGCCGGCGAAGAACGGCGCGGCCAGGAGCAGACCGCGGCGCATGCTCCGGTGCCGGAGCAGCGACGGCGGGACCAGCGGGTCCCGGCCGTCGCGCTCCCTCGACCGCTCGACCAGTGCGAACCCGACGACCCAGGCCGGCGTGGAGGCCAGCAGCGTCCACGACCACCAGGGCCAGTGGACGGCTCGCCCCTCGGTCAGCGGGATCAGCAGGCTCACGACGGCTGCCGCCAGCAGCGCCGCACCCGGCAGGTCCGGGCGGGCGACCCGCAAGGCCCGGGTCTCCGGCACGAACCGGACGGCCAGCACCATCGCGACCAGGCCGATCGGCACGTTGACCAGGAAGATCGGCCGCCACTGGCTGCCGCCGATGTCCGCGGAGACCAGCAACCCGCCGAGGGCCTGGCCGGCCACGGCGGCGATGCCGGCCGTGGCGCCG
>JAWWOM010000396.1:0-10032 GCA_033851655.1 Frankiales bacterium | reverse complement strand
GCCGGCGTGCCGGACAGCGCCGAGCTGAGGCTGGCTGCGGTGAGCCTGCTCGTGCCGGCGGGAGTTGTCCTCTCCGGAACGACAGCTGCCTGGGTGCACGGTGTGGACGTCCGGCGTCACCCCGCCGAGCTGATCGAGGTGACGGATACACGAGGCAGCCGCCCCATGGCCCGCGGCGTTCTCGTCGCCAGACGCGCAACCCTGGCACCAGACGACGTGCTGGACCTGGGCGCCGTGCTCGTCACCACCGTCGCGCGTACGGCCTTCGATCTGGTCCGACGCGATCTCGCAGAGGGTGTCGTGGCCCTCGATGCCCTGTGGCGCAAGGGCCTCATCACACCGGAGGAGCTGGTCGAGTACGCCCTTGGCAGGCGTCAGCTGCGCGGCCTCCGCCAGATCCCCCGCGTCGCCGAGCTTGCGGACAAGGGGGCAGAGAGTCCGATGGAGAGTCGACTGCGCATGGTGTTGGTCCTTGACGCCGGGCTCCCACGGCCGGAGACCCAGCTCGAGGTCCCGGACGGCTTCGGGGGCGTGCTGGCCAGGCTCGACATGGGCTACCGCTCGCACGAGGTGGGGGTGGAGTTCGACGGAACCGTCCATGACGAGCAGCGCAATCGGGTCCGCGACCTGCGGCGGCACAACCGGTTGCGCGGCGCGAGGTGGAACGTGCTCCGCTACTCCGGCCACGACGTGCGCGTACGCAGGCACGTGATCAAGCGTGAGGTCCGCGAGGCCTTGGGACTCGGCGGCTGAGGCCTCATCGACGGGCGAGTTGGTGACGTCTCTGCCCGGCTGAGGGGTAACCAACCCGCCCCGCGATGAGGGTCGGGACCGGGGCGGGCGGCGCGGAGGTACGGTCAGGTGCGGAACTGGCTGATCGAGGCACGCAGCTCGGCGGCGAGCTGGTTGAGCTCGGCGGCAGCGGCGGCGGCCTGGCGCGAGCCGACCGCGTACTGGCGCGACACGTCCGACACCGCGGTCATCGCGGCGACGACCTGGTCGGACGCCGAGCGCTGCTGCTGGGTGGCGATCGAGATCTCTTTGGCAGCAGTGGTTGTCTCGTCGACCATGCCGCTGATCCGCTCCAGGGCGGCGACGACGCCACGTGCCAGCTGAGATCCGGTACGGACCTCCTTCGCACCCTCTTCGGAGGCGATGATCGTGGCGTTGGTCTCACCCTGGATCTCGCTGACCAGGGCCGAGATCTGCCCGGTCGACTCCTGTGCCCGCTCGGCCAGCTTGCGGACCTCTGCGGCGACGACGGCGAATCCACGACCGTGCTCCCCGGCGCGAGCGGCCTCGATCGCGGCGTTCAGCGCCAGCAGGTTGGTCTGGTCGGACAGGTCGTTGATGACGACGAGGATGCGGCCGATCTCCTGCGACTTCTCGCCCAGGGACAGTGCGCGGGTGGCGATCGAGTCGACCCGGGTCGCGATCGTGTCCATGGCAGAGACGGAGGCAGAGACCGCGGTACGGCCCTCTTCGGCGTGGCGCAGCGTCTCGGCGGCGTACCGGGCGACCGCCTCGGCCGTCTCCGCGATCTGCGCGGCTGTGGCGGCCAGCTCCTCGATCGTGGACGTGGTCTCGCTGACCGCTGAGGACTGCTCGGTGGCCGATGCTGCGTGCTCCTCGGCGGTGGCCAGCAGTTCGCCTGCGGCAGCGGCGATCTGCTCGCCGCCGCTGCGGATCCGGGTCACCAGCTGGCGCAGGTCGCCGAGGGTCTGACCGAAGGCCATCGCCAGGTCGGCCAGCGCCTCGCTGTCCTCGGGCTTGATCTTCATGTTGACCGCGAGGTTGCCGCTCGCCGCGATCGCGAGGTCCTCGGTGAGCTCCATGACCCGGGTCTGCAGCCGGTCGTGGTCGTCGGTCGCCGTCTGCCGCAGGTGCCACACCGCGGAGGCGAGCGTGCCGTTGAACCAGGCCACCATCGGGACCAGCGTGGCCACCACGATCACCGTGGCCAGGTTACGGGAGTCCAGGGTGTTCGAGTCGAAGCCGGCACCGACGAGTCCGATGCTCGAGGCGAACCCGACCACCAGTCCCTGCCACTGCCGGGTCGCCACGGAGGCGAACAGCACGAGCGGGACGTACAGCATCCACATCGGGCCGTTGAGACCGCCGGACACGGCGACCACGGCGGAGACGAACAGGACGTCGGCGCAGAGCAGGATCAGGCGGTAGATCCACGCCCTCTCCTCGACCCGCGGGTTGTGCCGGGCTGCGATCGGCAGCAGGCTGAGCGCTATCGCCACCAGGGCGCCGACGATGCACCACAACCCGAACGCGATCAGATGCACGTGCACGCGGGGGTCGTACTTGCTCATGACAAGGACGCCGGCGACGGCGAGCAGCAGGCTGCTCCAGGTCGCGGCCGCGACGACGCGCGACAGGCGCTTGGCAAAATCCACCGGTGTCCTCCCAGGACGAGCTCTCGGGCAAGCATCGGGTTGAACTCGGGCGTCCTGAAGCAAATGGCGGGCACCCAAATGGCGGTCAGCCCGCGCGGCGCACCCGAGGCAGGGCCGAGCGCAGACCGAACACGACCTCGAGGTCGAGCAACGCGATCGGGCCGTCCGGGTGGGTCAGCTGCCCGGCGAGTACGGAGGCCGTGGTGGGCGACAACGTGAGCAGCACCGGCTCGAGCGAGTCGAGCTCGAGGCCGACCACGCCCTCGACCCGTTCGGCGAGGAAGGCGAGAGTGATCCCGTCCCGCGAGAGCACCATGATCCGCCCGGCGACGCCGAGCTCGGGGGTGGCGGCGCCCAGGAGGACCCGGAGGTCGAGCACGGGCATGATCCGGCCACGCCAGTTGGCGACGCCGGCGATCCAGGCAGGTACGCCGGGCACCCTGGTGACGTGCGGCGGGCGGCCGACCTCGGCGACGGCCTCCATGGCCACGGCGTAACGGGTGCCGCCCAGGCGCACGACCACCGTGTCCGTCACCGGGGCCAGCTGGTCAGCGACGCCTTCGGTCCCCCGACGCTCCTCGACCACGGCCCGGGCGGGGGCCTCGGTGACAGCAGGGGCGGCCTCGGCCACGACGGCCGGAACCTCGGCCACGACGGCGGGAACCTCGGGGACAACAGCATCCGGTACGGCGGCAGTCTCGGTCCGGGGCCGGCGGCGCACCGGGCGACTGAACGCCGAGGAGCCCTCGGCGGCCTGAACCGCAACCGGCACCGGCGGTGTCTCGACGGCGGCGGGCTCTGCAACCGCGACGGCGGACCGACGGCGCACCGGCTTGCGGAAGGCCGAAGTGGGGTCAGGTTCGGGCGCGGTACGCTGCCCGGCCCGGAGCGCCGCCAACTCCTCCACCACGGGAGCCGGCTTGGCTGCCCGGCGACGGCGTGGGGGCGGGTCGGCGAAGGCGCGGGTGTCCGGCACCTCGATCGGCACGGAAACCTCCTGGACGCCGCCGGCCGGCCCGGCGGACACCGGGCCTCAGCCGGTCATCGGCGCCCGGACGCCCGGAGTGAAGATTTCGGGTCCTCACCGGCGGCGGAGGTCAGCCAGGGCCGGGACGCCGGATCGACGAACCGGCCGGACACCGCGACGGCGACGACGCCGGCCAGGGTGCCCGCAACGAGGAACCCCAGCGGCACCCAGTCGCCGGGTGTGCCCCCGATCACCACGTCGTTCGAGCCGCCGAACATGACCAGGCCGATGCCCAGGATCCAGCCGCCGAACACGGCAGCCGGGCCGGACCTGCCCCGGAGCCCCCACCCGGCGAGCAGGCCGAGACCGAGCTCGCCCACGGCAGCGATGAGCACGGCGAGCGGCCAGCGCGCCCCTACGAACAACGGTCGGTCGGGGATGTGGAAGGAGCCGAGGATCGCCAGCAGCACCGCAGCCACGAACACCATCGCGAAGGCGAGGACGAGGACGGCCTCACCCAACCAGGCCGGCGTCGTTGCCAGGACCCGGCGCTCGCGGGGTGGATCCGACTCGGCCTGCGGTTCGCTCACCGCTCGAGACTAGCCGTGCCTAGTCCTGCCCTGGCAGTCCCAGCCGGTTGCTTGCAGCAACCGCCGGAGCGGCACTGATCGACGGCACGTCGCGCAGGTCGATCACCCGGCCGTCAGCCGCCGCCTGGGCGTTCTCCAGCACGTCGGTGATCTCGTGTCCGATCAGCTCGTCGCGCTCGACCAGCGCGTCACGCAAGGCGGTGACCAGGTGCATGTTGCGGGAGAGCAGCCCCATGACGGCCTGCCGCTGCTCCTGGAGCACCTTCTCGACCCGGGCTCGTCCCTCGGCGTCCGCCAGCACCCGTCCGACGATGTTGGTGTCGTTGAAGGCGCTGTTCTGGATCGCCAGGTAGGAGATCAGGGTGTCGGTCATGCCCACCGAGCCGACCATGGTGGCGGCCACGTTGGTCGCGTAGAGCAGGTCGCCGCCGGGGCCGGTGGTCATGTCGTCGAAGAACAGCATCTCGGCGACCTGGCCGCCCATGGCGATCTTGATCAGGTTGTACAGCTCCTGGCTTGACCTCGTGTAGACGTCCTCGCGGTCGCCGTGCGCCAGCAGGCCCAGAGAGTCGCGGCGCTTGACGATCGAGAGCACCTCGAGCCGGCGGTGCGGGGCTACCAACCACGCCACTGTGGTGTGCCCGGCCTCGTGCGTCGCGATGATCCGGCGCTCCTGCTCGGTGTAGGCCTTGGGCTGGCCCATCCCCACGGTCATCGTCAGCCGGGCCGTCTCTGCGTCCTGCCGGTTCATCTGGTCCCTGCCGAACCGGACGGCGTTGATGAGCGCCTCGTCGAACATGCCCTCGAGCATCGCCGGGGTGAAGCCGGTGGTGACGGCCGCGATCGCGTTGCGTGCGTCGTCGCCGTCGAGGTCATCGACGTGTGCCTTGCGGGCGAGGAAGTGGTCGACCAGCTCCCGGCGGCCGTTGCGGTCCGGGATCTCGAAGGTCAGCCGCCGGTCGAAGCGGCCCGGGCGCAGCAGCGCGGGGTCGAGGTTGTCGGCCCGGTTCGTCGCGGCGATCAGCATGATGTTCGCCGTCTTGACCGGGGCCTTCTTGATCGCCCGGCGGTCCGGCAGGAACAGGTTGACCTTGTCGATCAGCTTGCCGGTGAACTTGGCGAAGCCGACCGGCTCCTCGAACGACTGCAGCTGGACCAGCAGCTCGTTGACGGCCATGCCGGCGTCGCCGGGCGCGGTGAGCGCGTGGGTGATCGGGCCGGCCGGAGCGGCATGGGAGTAGGTGGACGGCAGCCCGGTGAGCCCGCCGCAGCCGGCCAGGTCGTGGGACAGCGCGGCCGGGCTCATGGTGGCCATGCCGGAGCGGGCTCCGCCGATGGCGTCGAACTCGTCGATGAACCCGATGGCGCCGCCCTCCTGGGCGGCGAGCTTGCGCAGCGTACGGAAGTAGGCCCGCACCTTGCGTGAGGTGGCGCCCTGCATCGAGGAGGTGAAGGAGGTGGCCGATGCGTAGAGGAACGGCACTCCGGCCGCACGGGCCATCGCCTTCGCGGTGTGGGTCTTGCCGGTGCCCGGGCCGCCTTCGAAGAGCAGTCCCCGGCGGGCCCGGCCACCCATCTCGCGCTCGAAGCTGGTGTGCTGCAGGAACAGGTTGAGCGAGCGGATCACCTCGTCCTTGACCGGGTCGATGCCGCGGACGTCGTCAAGGGTGATGTTGATCTGCTCAGGCCGGATGACGACGTGCGGCGACCGGCCGGTGAGGAAGAACTGGGCCCCCACCATGGCGATCAGCAGGAAGAAGAACAGGAAGGGGGCTGCGAGCGTCCAGTCGATCTTGGGCATCGCCGGCAGCACCCACGCGTGCATCAGCGTCCGCACGACCGTCCACACCACGATCGCCGCCAGGAACAGGCCCAGCTTGGCCTGCCGACTGTGCATCCGTGCGGTGCGCATCGCCCCCACGTCGGCTTCGCGGGCGGCCAGCACCCGGTCGCTGCTGAGCCGCTGCACGGTGGTGGACGTGGAGGTGGAGGTGGAGGTGGAAGTCATGCGACGCCTCCAGGCGAGGTGGGCGCGGACGCCCCGGCGCAGGCGGCCAAAAAGATTCTTGGCCGAACCCTCAAGCCGGGGACGAACGGTGCCGATACGGAGAGAGCCGGATCCAGGACCCGACGCTGCGGTGTGCGCGTGGTACTCGTCGAGTCTCTCAGGCTGTGACCCCGAACCGCTACTCTCGGTGACCATTTCACCCGGATGGCCGCGGGCCGGTTGGGTGCATCGACCCCAGCCGGTGACCCCGTACGGCGGGAGGGGCCCGAGGTTCAGCCGGCGTCGATCTCGACCATGGTGACGGTGCCGTCCTCCGCGACCTGCAGTCCGGGGTTGTGAGCCACCTCCCACAGGAATCCGGCCGGGTCCGCGAAGTAGCCGTGCGTCCCACCCCAGAAGGCCCGCTGGGCCGGCTTGACCACCGTCGCCCCTGCCGCCTCAGCAGCGGTGATGACCGCCGCCACGTCCTCGGGAGAACCGACCATGTGGGCAAGCGTCATCGAGGTGGTCAACCCCGGTGCGGCGGCCGGGACGCCGGCGTCCGCTGCCAGCTCGGTCGCCGCGAACAGGGAGAGCAGGACGCCGGGGGCGACCTGGAGGAAGACCACCTCAGGCAGGTCGAGGGTGGGCTGCCAACCCAACCCGTCGACGTAGAAGGCGCGGGCCCTGGCCAGGTCCGGCACTCCGAGCGTCAGCAGGCCAAGGGTCTGGTCCATCACCGCCTCCTCAACCCTGGATCCCGCTGAACAGGTCGGACTCGGCCCCGCGCTCACCGTCGCGGTCACCGATCTCGCCCTCGACCAGGCTGTAGTACTCCTGGCCGAAGGCGGTCCGGCCGACGCCGTCGGCGAGGGCGAAGAACGGGCCGTCGACGGCGATCTGCGTGGCGTGGGCCCGCATCGCGTCCATCTTGGCGTCGAGGAAGGCGGTGCCGTCGACCATCGTCGTGACCAGCTCGTCGGGGGTGCCCATCGGCAGCTGGTCGGCGCTGGTCACGTCCTCGCCCCAGAAGCTGGAGTCACCACGCTCGCGGAAGTAGTCGATCCCCGCCTGCAGGACGGACTTGGGCAGGGCGCTGTAGTAGAGCTTGGACGGTGTCCACGGCTCGCCGGCGTCGGGCCATCGGGCCGGGTCGCCGGCTGCGGCGAAGGCGGCGACCGCGACCCGGTGCGCCTGGATGTGGTCGGGATGCCCGTAGCCGCCGCGCTCGTCGTAGGTGATGACGACCTGCGGCCGTACCTCCCGCATCACCGCCACCAGCTCACGGGTCGCCTCCTCGAGGTCGGCCTGCCAGAAGCAGTCCGGCCGGTCATTGGTCGGCAGGCCCATCATGCCGGAGTCGCGCCAGCGGCCGGGGCCGCCGAGGAACCGGTGGTCGGTCACCCCGAGCAGGCGCATGGCGGCCGAGAGCTCTGAAATCCGCTGCGGCCCGAGCCGGTCGTCCTTGCCGGCCGCCAGGTGCTCGAGCTCGGGGACGAGCACCTCGCCCTCCTCGCCGAGCGTGCAGGTGACCAACGTGACCAGTGCACCCTCGCTGACGTACTTGGCCATCGTCACGCCGGTCCCGATCGTCTCGTCATCGGGGTGGGCGTGCACGAGCAGCAACCGCCGGGGGAAGTCCAGCGGGGTGATCTCGAGACGCTCCTCGAGCGGATCGACCGCAGCGGCCGCGGCATCGAGCACCGCCGCGGCGTCACCGTCGGACTCGGTGGTCTCCACCGTGTCCTCCGGATCCTTGACGGTCTCCTCCGAGCTGTCCATCGCGTCCAAGTTGGCCATGACAGAACCCTACGACCTGCGGCGGACAGTGCGGTGGACCCGGCCGGCACCGACCCTCAAGATCGTCCCCTTCAGAATCGACGGAACCGGCCGAAGGACAAGTGACCTCTCTCGAGCGAAGGACACTCGCGTGCTCTGGACCATCCGCCGCAAGCTCACCGCCGTCACCCTGCTCGCCGTCGTCTTCCTCCTCGGCGTCGGCGCCACTGCGATCGTGGGCGCGCAGAACGCCTCGACAGCGTCCGCCCGGCAGCGCGACCTCTCAGCGGCCCTCACCTATCAGCTGAACGGCCAGACCGCGCAGTACGGGGTCCGCGGCGACGTCTTCGAGTCGATGGCCGTCGTGCATGTCGACGAGGTCAAGGCCATCATCAAGGAGTACGAGAACTTCGCCGCCGAGTGGCAGTCCGCCGAGGCGAGCATCTCCACCAGCAAGCTGCCTCAGAATCTGGTCGCGTCGGCGAAGGACCTGCGTGCGCAGTCATCCTCGGTTGCCGCGCTGGGCCGCAAGGCGGTCACCGAGGCCCTGTACAGCAACGACCGGGCCCGGGTCGCCGCCGCGACCTTCGACAAGGCCTTCGACGTGGTCGACGCCAAGTCGGCCACCTTCCTCACCCGGCTGCAGGCCGCCGAGTCCAGCACCAAGGCCGCGGCCGACCGCGCTGCGAACGTCGAGATGTGGGTCCTCGTCTCCGTGCTGTGCACCGCCGTCGTCGTCCTTTTCCTGCTCACCCGGTTCATCGCCCGCTCGATCGTCCGCCCCCTGGACACCTGCGTCGCCGGGCTGGAGCAGGTCGCCAAGCGCGACCTGACCGCCACGTTCGGCCGGTCCAGCGGCGACGAGGTCGGCCGCATGGTCCGTGCGCTCACCTCCGCCATCGGCGACATCCGGTCCGCACTCGGCGAGATCGCCGAGCGCTCCCAGGTGGTCGACAGCGCGTCCCACGAGCTCTCCGCCGTGAGCCAGCAGCTCGCCGCCTCCGCTGAAGAGACGGCCAGCCAGGCCCGCAGCGTCTCCAGTGCCGCGCGGACCGTCAACGACAACGTCACCTCCGTCGCCACCGGAACCGCCCAGCTGTCGGGCTCGATGCGTGAGGTCGCCGACAGCGCGTCGGACGCGGCCACGACCGCCCGCGAGGCGGCCGCTCTGGCCGACCGCGCCGAGCTCGTCCTTGCCACCTTGCGCGACTCGTCCCTGCAGATCGGCAACACGGTCACCGTCATCCGCGGCGTGGCCGAGCAGACCCACCTGCTCGCCCTCAACGCGACCATCGAGGCGGCTCGCGCCGGCGCCTCCGGCCGTGGCTTCGCCGTCGTGGCGGAAGAGGTCAAGTCGCTTGCCCGTACGACCTCGGAGTCGACCGACCAGGTCGTCGACGTCGTCGAAGCCATGCAGGACTCGGTACGGGAGGTGGTCGACGTGATCGCCCGCATCGCCTCGACCGTACGGGGCATCGACGGCAACCAGAGCACGATCGCGCACGCCGTCGAGGAGCAGACGCTCACGGCCGGCACGATGCGCAACGGGGTAGCCGACGCCGCCGAGGGCATCCGGGCCATCACCGCCAACATCGACTCTGTCGCCGAGTCCGCGGCCGCCACGACCGAGGGTGTCAACTCGGCTCAGCGCGCCGCCGACGAGCTGGCCCAGACCGCTGCGCAGCTGGCAGCACTGGCCGGCGGCTTCCGCTACTAGTCGGCGACTGCGCCTTCGCGGGCGCGCATGGCGTTCTTGGCCCGGCGGCTGTTGCGCTCCTGGCCGGCCAGGATGACCTTGCGGATCCGTACGGTCGCGGGCGTCACCTCGACGCACTCGTCCTCGCGGCAGAACTCCAGCGCCTGCTCGAGACTGAGCACCTTGTGCGGGATCAGCGGCACCAGGATGTCGCCGGAGGACTGGCGCATGTTGGTGAGCTTCTTCTCCTTTGTCGGGTTGACGTCCATGTCGTCCGACCGGGAGTTCTCGCCGATGATCATGCCCTCGTAGACCTCGATGCCGGGGCCGACGAACATCGTGCCGCGCTCCTGCAGGTTGGCCAGGGCGAAGCCGGTGGTGGGGCCGCGGCGGTCGGCGACGAGCGAACCGGTCGGGCGGGTACGGAGCTCGCCGTGCCAGGGCTCGTAGCGCTCGTGGACGTGGTGCAGCAGTCCGGTGCCGCGGGTCTCGGTGAGGAACTCGGTACGGAAGCCGATCAGGCCGCGGGCCGGGACGATGTACTCCATCCGGATCCAGCCGGTGCCGTGGTCGACCATCTGCTCGAGCCGGCCCTTGCGCAGCGC
>JAWWOM010000436.1:0-3686 GCA_033851655.1 Frankiales bacterium | reverse complement strand
GATGAGCAGAGCAAACAGAATGCGTGACACCTCGGCAGCCGATGTCTGCCAACCACGTCGTTGCCGAACGTCGTTGTGGCATCACCAATCCCATGCCCGGGTTCCGCAGGTACTTGCGAACGGTATTTGCCAGCAATTCCTGGAATTAGCGTCGGCGTAAGTGTTAACGTCCACGTAAGCACGCGATGGGGTCGGGGAAAGGACTGGTCAGATGGCTGGTAGGCATCGCAAGATCGGCGTGAGGGCCAGGCGAATCGCCATGCTGAGCGCGGCCACCGCAACGGCGAGCGCCATGGCTGTCAGCGTCGCACCGCCGCCGCCGATTCCCCGCCCGCAGGTTGTGAACACGCCAGTCGACCTTGCGGCGGCCATCAGGTTGCTGCCGAACCACGACCAGGTGCCCGACCTCACCGGCGGTCTGGGCAGCACCATCAACGACTCCGGTCAGGCGCTCGCCGATGCACTGATCAGAGCCGTGGTCAACGGGATCAACCTGACCGGCCTTGCGCAGGCAGCCGGGGTGGATCCCCAGAGCCTGCTCACCGGGTTGCTCGCGGATCTGCCTGCGAACCTGCTTCCTGGGATCCTGGCCAGCCTTTCTCTCGACCTCCCGATTTTGGGGTCGGCGCTCGATCAGTTGACGGGCGGGGACCTTGCACTCCTCACCTCGATCCTGAACCTGCTCGGCGTCGACGAGGTCGCGGGGGGAACCCTGACCGGACTCCTGGCGGTGCTGGGGCTGAATCTGTCGGATCCGCTCAACCTCTCGGGTCTAGCCGTTCCCGGTCTCAACGTCATCACCGCGGGGCCGACGTTCACCGTGCTCAAGATGCTCGGCCTCGACCTCGGATGGCTGCCTTCGACGCCGAACGGGGTAGCCAACGAGATCAACGGAACGCCGTACCTCAAGCTGGGCGTCGACGGCGTGCTCGACCTGGTGCTCGGCGAGCTACGGAAGAGCACGCTCCCGGGCGCATCAGCCCTCATCGATCCACTGGTCGCATTGATCCAGAGCATCACCGATCCATTGACCAGCCAGCTCCCCGACGTCATCGACCTCCGCGTCATCCCGACCGTGGGGATCGGGCTCGGCGCGTTCGCCGCCGCAACGGCCTACGAGAAGGTGCTGGCCGAACTGGCCGCCCAGCCAGGCGGCTCGGCGTACGTCGGCACCGACCCGGTGCTCGGCAGCCTGACCCTGCTACCACTGGTCCTGATCAACAATCCGGCGCGCCCCGACGGCGGCGCCTTCGCCCGGTTCGGGCCGCTGGCTGCGTTGTTCGGCATCAATACCGTGAGCCCAACTACCGAGGTGTCCAACGACGGGACCGGCATTCCAGTGCTCGGCACCGGTATCAAGCTGGGTGCGGCGAATCTCGTGCCGATCCTGATCGATGCGACCTACGAGTACCAACCGCTGTCGGACCTGGCGTCCTGGCCGAATCCCTTCACGCTCGCGAACAACCTCGCGGCAGGGTTGTTGCCCACCTACATGCTTCGCGGGCTGAGCCTCGACGGTCTTGACGACCAGATCCTCGGTCAGGTCGGCGATTTGGTCCAGGACGCGCTGGACCAGAACAAGCCGTTGGCGCTCAACGTCTACCTCACCCTGCACTCGGCGACCTCGCCGATGCTGGAGCCGCTGTATCTGGCCGCCGACTTCCTCAACCTGGTGGGCCTCGGCCCGCTCGCACAGATTCCGATGCGGCTGGCGAATGCGCTTGCCCCTGCGATGAACACTTTGACCAACATCGGCTACGCCAACGTGATCCAGAACCCCGACGGCACCTATACCCGGGACTTCAGCAACGCAGGCACCGAGACTCCGTTCCTCTCCTTCGCCGACATCGACTACGGTCGGGTGCCCGGAGACGTCATCAATCAGTTGATCGGTGGCTTCACCAAGGAGTTCTTCAGCGCCAACCCAACGCCGACCGGCCCGAACGTGCTCTCCAACCTGCTCAATGCGCTGCTCGGCGGCGGCCTCGGCGGCATCCTGCCCGGCAGCACGCCCGCGGCGGGTGGTGCCCCGGCGACGGATCCACTCGGTTCGCTGCTCGGCGGACTTGGTGGGCTGCTCGGCGGACTCCTCGGTGGACTCGGATTGGGTGGGCTCGGCAATGGCGTCGCCCCGCTGGCCGCAACCGGCGAGACGGCCTCGTCGATCCCCGAGCCGAATGCCACCTTCTCCCGGTTGTCGATCTCGGGCGGCGCCGAGGACGAATCCGCCACCGCGGCAGGGGTTTCCGAGGTGACCGCGGACGCGACGGTCAAGCCTGCGGCCGAAGAGGTCGTCGTCGAGAAACCTGCCACCGAGGAGGTCGCCGTCGAGAAGCCTGCGACCGTGGAGGCGGTCGTCGAGAAGCCTGCCACCGAGGAGGCCGTCGTCGAGGAGCCTGCGGCCGCCGAAGAGCCGGCCGCCGAGAAGCCCGCGGACCAGGGCGCAACGGGTCCGAACCACGCCAAGCCGGATGAGGAGTCCGCCGCCGAGAAGCCTGCGGCGTCCGAGTCGACGCCGAAGCATGCCAAGCTCGACGCGGACAAGAAGTCGGACACCGACACCGCGACGAAGGACAAGACGCCGAAGCACGCCAAGCCGGCGCTGAACGTGGTGCGCGACAGTGCGAATGCATCCACGCCGAAGGACGAGACGACCGGCACGCCCGAGAGCGGCAAGAAGGACAAGGATGAGACCGCCGCCGCCGCGTCATCGACCGGTGCGGACTCCGCAGGAGCTTCGAGCAACGCGGCCTGAGGGCGTTAGGCGAAGGCGAGCCAGCTGGGCAGTGCGCGCTCGCGCGAGTCGCATAGCACCTGGTAGGTGTCGCAGGAGCCCCTCGGCACCCCGGCGCCCGCCCACATGCCGCCGGCCTCGCGCCGGAGCACGATCGCCGACGATCCGCCGCCGTCGAGCAGGATCGCGGTATCGCTGCCCAGCCCTCGGAACAGATCCTGGAGCTGGTCAGGGGTGTAGTTGCCGCCCTGGAAGACGTACATCTCGTCTTTGTGCCTGGCGTAGGCGATCGCGCTGCGTGCCGCGCTCGGGCCACCGTCGTTCATCTGTCCGGTATCACCCGGCGCCAGTAGCCCGAGACCGCTGACCGCGACGAACCGCGTGCCCTTGTCCATCAGGTCCTTGATCACGGGGGAGGCGGCGTCGTAGTCGTCGGTGGCCCTCGGCGAAACGACGAACGGCACGCCGGCGACCGGCAGGATCATGGTCGTCAAGGCCGACCAGGTCTCGTCTCCGCCGGACAGGCCCTGCTTCCCGGCGTAGGCGATGGTGCCGGTGACGGCGGCATTCGCCCGACCCTGGCCGTGCGTGGTGTCGACGTAGGCGCCCAGCGGTGAGCTGCAGCCGGTCGACTTCCAGGAGCCGCCCTTCTGTCCACGCACGTCGAAGAAGTTGGCGTTGATCGCAATGGTCGGCGATCCGAGCGCCTGCCAGGCCTGTAGGGGTGTGTAGATCTCCGAGGCCTGCCAGAGCCCCTCACCGGTACGGGCTCCTGCGGTCCGTTCGCAGCGGGCCTGGTAGCCGGAGTGCGAGTCGACGAGGAGTCGTGGAGTTAGCCGTTGTGAGGCGGACTTGATGATCATCAGATGCCCGCCGCTGCTCATCTCGTACCAGTCGCCGCCGGCGTTGAGCATCGGTGCGGCGTTGCCACCGCCGAAGTTGTAGACCAGGT
>JAWWOM010000386.1:0-3367 GCA_033851655.1 Frankiales bacterium | reverse complement strand
ACGGCGCAAGATTTGCAAGAAAATTGGTATAGACCCACTGGACAACTGGACTAGACCAGTGAATGCCACTAGGGTCAGCCAGCAGAGAACGGTACGCGACGGCGCCCCGCTCCCGCAGGTCTTCGCTGCCCTCCAAACCGTGCCGGCCGAGTGCCGAAACTCGAACAACTACAGGAGATTCCATGAAGAGGATCCTTGCGGGCGCGACTGCCGCCAGCGCCCTGCTCGTTCTCACCGCCTGTGGGAGCGGCAGCAGCTCCACAGGAACAACCGCCACCACTGGCGCAGCGACGAGCGCGGCGGCCTCGGCCGGCGGAGCCCCCGTGACGCTCAAGCTGGTGGCTCCGGACTACGGCAGCGGCCCCGCTGACGCGAGCGCCGCGTACTGGAAGACCGTGACGGACGACTTCACCAAGGCCAACCCGACCATCAAGGTCGAGACGACCGTGATCAACTGGAACGACCTGGCCACCAAGGTCGCCACGATGGTCCAGAACGGTCAGCAGCCGGACGTCTACGTCGGCGGCGACTACGCCGGCTTCGTCAAGGACAACCTGCTCTACCCGGTGACCGACGTGCTCTCGCCCGCGACGCAGCAGAACCTGCTCAAGCCGTTCGCGGACAAGGGCATCGTGAACGGCAAGGCGTACGGCATCCCGTTCGTGTCCAGCGCCCGCGCGCTCTTCTACAACAAGGACCTGGTGCCTACTGCACCCACCACCTGGGACCAGATCAAGACGTCCGCAGACGCGGTCAAGGCCAAGGGCAAGATCGGCTTCGGTCTGCCGCTGGGCTCCGAGGAGGCCCAGGCGGAGACGATGCTGTGGGAGCTCGGCAACGGCGGTGGCTACACCGACGCCTCGGGCAAGTGGACGGTCGACAGCCCGGCCAACGTCGCGACCTTCACCTGGCTCCAGTCGCTGGTCAAGGCCGGCGACACCGAGCCCAACCCGGCCAACAAGAACCGCACCGACCTGTGGAAGCAGTTCGCCTCCGGCCAGATCGGCATGATCAACGGCTCGCCGGCCCTGCTGCCCATCATCAAGTCGACCAACGCCAAGCTCAACTTCGGCGTGGCGCCCGTGGCCGGCAAGACCGGCCCGCTGACCACGACCCTGGGTGTTGCCGACTTCCTGATGGCCTTCAACAAGTCCGGCCACAAGGACGCGATCAAGAAGTTCCTCGACTTCACCTACCAGGACACCTACCAGGAGAAGTTCGACCTGGAGTACTCCCTGCTCCCGGTGACCACCTCCGCCACCACGGCCCTGCAGAGCGACGCCAATCTCAAGCCGTTCCTCACGGCGCTGCCGACCGCCACGTTCTACCCGTTCACCGACCCGGCCTGGACCCCGGTGAGCGCGCAGATCAAGCAGATCATCGGCACCGCGCTGACCGGTGACCCGGCCAAGGTCCTCGGCCAGATCCAGGCGACGGCGACCAAGAAGTAGCCCCTGCCGGCCCGCGGTGCCGCCCTTGACGGCGCCGCGGGCCGTGGCTTTCCCTGTGCAAGGGGGTCCCTTCCAGGAGGATCAGATGTCAAGCACGGCAGTCGTTGTGCCGCCGGACACAGCGTCCGGTCCACCTCGGCGCAGGCGCACTCGACGGCAAGTCCTCGGTCGACGGCTCTCGCCGCTGCTCTGGGTGGGTCCCGCGGTGGTGCTCATCGCGTTCTCGGTCGTCTGGCCGGTCGTCACGATGGTGCAGTCGGCCTTCCTGCGGATCAGCTCGTACGGGATCGTCGACGGCTCGGCCGGCTGGGCCAACTTCCAGAACCTGTTCAACGAGCCGGACATCGGCGCCATCCTGTGGCGCACGGTGATCTGGGTCATGGCGGTCGTGGCCCTCACGCTTGTCATCTCCCTGGGCCTTGCCCAGCTCTACAACCAGCAGTTCCCGCTGCGGCGGCTGGCTCGCTGGGCGTTGATCGCTCCGTGGGCGGCCTCCGTACTGATGACCTCCATCGTCTTCAAGTGGATGCTCGACCCGAACAACGGTGCGATCAACCTGGTGCTGCGGGACCTCGGCCTGCTGGACCAGCTGGGCAGCGCCTCAGCAGACCACCTCGGCAAGGCAGCCACCGCGATGCCCTGGCTGATCGCCGTCGCCGTCTTCGTGTCGCTGCCCTTCACGACCTACGCGCTCCTCGCCGGGCTCAGCGCCGTGCCCGCCGAGGTCTACGAGGCGGCAAAGGTCGACGGGGCGAGCACGCTGCGGACGTACGTCTCCATCACGTTGCCCCTGCTGCGGCCGGCCCTGACCGTCGCCGCGCTGATCAACGTGATGAACGTGTTCAACTCGTTCCCGATCATCTGGGCGATGACGCACGGGCAACCCGGCTACGACACCGCGACGACGACGGTCTTCATGTACGTCCTCAAAGGCTCGGACATCGGCGAGTCGGCAGCGCTGTCGGTGGTCAACTTCGGCATCGTCATCGTGGTGGTCGGGCTCTTCCTCCGGGTGTCGCGGTGGAACACGGAGGTGGACTAGATGACCGCGATCCCCGCAGCAACAGGGCAGCTGAGGCGGCGACGCCAGCGCAAGGCGGGTCTGCGCAAGACCGTCGTCGCGGTCACCGCCTACGTCATCGCCCTGCTGTTCATCCTCCCGTACGTCGAGATGGTGGTCACCGCGCTGCGGCCGGCGGCGGAGCTCCTCGACCACGACTACCTGCCGCACCACTTCGCCTGGGCCAACTTCACCTCCTTCTGGTCGGCGGGGCTGGGGCACAACCTCAACGTCACGCTGATGGTGGCGGGCGGGTCGACATTGCTCGTCCTGCTGGTCGCGCTGCCGGCCGCCTACTACACGGCGCGCAAGCGGTTCCGTGGCCGTACCGTGTTCCTGCTGCTCGTCCTGGTGACCCAGATGTTCCAGCCGACGTCGCTCCTGGTCGGCATCTACCGGGAGTTCTTCGCCCTGCACCTGCTGGACTCGATCTGGGCATTGATCCTGGTCAACGCGGGGTTCAACCTGGCCTTCGCGACCTGGATCCTCAACGCCTACTTCGGCTCCATCCCGCGCGAGCTCGAGGAGGCGGCGCTGGTCGACGGTCTCGGTCAGTTCGGGACCCTGTGCCGGGTGACCCTCCCGCTCGCGATGCCCGGTGTGGTCACCGCGCTCATCTTCACCTTCATCGCCGCCTGGAACGAGTTCATCGTCGCGCTCACCTTGACCACGAGCCCGGGCAAGCAGCCGCTGACCGTGGCACTGAACTCGTTCATCGGTCAGTACCAGGTGGACTGGCAGCATCTGTTCGCCGGGTCGGTCATCGCGACGCTGCCGGTCATCGTGCTGTTCGCGTTGATCGAGCGCAAGGTGGTCAGCGGTCTCACGGCAGGCTCGATCAAGTAGCCCGTCGGCG